>CAZNTY010000388.1:0-20396 GCA_964576085.1 uncultured Undibacter sp.
GACCAGCACGGCGACGGTCTCGTCGTTGAGGATGGCGCCGTCGCGCAGCAGGCCGTCATGGCCGTGGCTGGTGAAGGGGTCGAGCGCCACGTCGCACAGGATGCCGATCTCCGGTACCTCCTTTTTCACGGCGCGGATGGCGCGGCAGACCAGGTTATCGGGATTAAGTGCCTCGCTGCCGGTCTCGTCGCGCAGCGCCGGGTCGGTATAGGGGAAGAGGGCGATGCAGGGGATCGTCAGTTTCGCCGCGCATTCGGCCTCGCGCACCACCTGGTCGACCGACAGGCGCTCGACGCCCGGCATCGACTCGACCGGCGCGCGCTTATTGTCGCCGTCCATCACGAACAGCGGCCAGATCAGGTCGTCAGTCGAGAGCCGGTGCTCGCGCACCATGCGGCGCGCCCATTCGGCGCGGCGGTTTCGCCGCATACGCACGGGGAGATCGAGCCGCTCCGCTTGCCGCGGGGACTTGACCGGCGCAAGGCGGGAGCGGGCTTCGATCGGGCGGCCGAATTTGATCGCCATGAGAACCTCTCTCGCTCTCTTTTAGCGAGTTTGTCTCACCACCGCCACGGTCACTGCGGCAGCCTGGTCAGGCACTTGATTTACGCGCTCTCGGAGATAAATACAGGCCATGGTCCACGCGGTGCAACGTCTGCAATTTCGCTCGGGTCTGCTGCACGCCGGCAGATAGCCCGGACGGCTTCGTGCCGGCCGGGGACCATCTTATCTGACAACCTTTTCCAACAATTCGACAGAGTGAAATCCCGATCGCGGTCCGTCGCGGGCGCATACGCCTGAACCGCGGATGGTCAGCGGGACGCCTAATCAGAGGATCGAAGGAGCCAAAAATGACGATTGAGACTGTGCTCACGGTCAACCACGACCGTCCGCCCCTTATGCTTTCGAGGACGGACTACGAGCGGCTCGCTGCGCTCGCGGACGCAGCGCGCAACTCGATGCCGTCACTCGCCGCCGAGCTGGCCGATGAAATCGGGCGGGCGCAGGTGCTGACGCAGGGTGAACAGGCGCAGGACGCGGTGCGCATGAACAGCAAAGTCAAGTTCCGTGACGATACGACCCGCGTCGTGCGTGAGGTCACGCTGGTCTATCCGCAGGACGCAGATATCGCCGTGGGCAAGATCAGCGTCATGACGCCGATTGGCACGGCATTGATCGGCGTGCCGGTTGGCCGTTCCATGACGTGGGAAACGCCCAGCGGCGAGACACGACAGCTCACGGTGCTGGCGGTCACGGACGGCGAGCCAGCCTGATCTGAAGGCCGCGGCTGACGCTTAGACAGCGCCGACCGCGGCCTGTTTCTCCATCTCGGCCGCCACTTTCAGGCTGTCGAGATCGCGGTAGATCGAGGCGACGGCCATCACCCTGCCGCCCTGCTTGTAGCGCACGACACAATCGCGTTTCATCACGTCGCCGTCGATCGCGATCTCGTCCCACCGTTCGGCGTGGCCGACATAATTGATCGGCACGTCGTAGTGCTGGCTCCAGAAGAATGGCACGGCACGGTAGGGCCGTTGCTCGCCCAGCATGTTGAGCGCAGCGGTCTGCCCCTGCCGCTCGGCCACCACCCAGTGTTCGACCCGGATATTCGCGCCGGAGTGCGGGTCCGGCCAACGCGCGATATCGCCGGCAGCATAGATGCCGGGCGCGCTGGTTTCGAGATAAGCGTTGACGCTGACACCCTTGTCGATCCTGAGGCCAGCTTTCTCGGCAAGCGTCAGGCGCGGCCGCACGCCGACGCCGATCACAACCAGGTCGGCGTCGAGCGTGCCGCCAGCCTTCAACGTGACATTGTTCGCGCCGATCGCGGTCACGGAATTCTCGAGGTGGAACCTGACGCCGTGCTCCTCATGCAGCGCACGGACAAAATCGCCAAGCTGCGGTCCGAACACGCGCTCCAGCGGACGCTTCTCGGGCGCGACGACGTGGACTTCGATCTCGCGGGCGCGCAAGGCGGCCGCGGTCTCGAGTCCGATGAAACTCGCGCCGATCACCACCGCGCGCTTTGCCTCCTTGGCGCCGGCAATGATGCTACGGCAGTCGGCCAGCGAGCGCAGCGTGTGCACGTGGCGCTGGTCGACGCCCGGAATGTCGAGCTTCACTGGTTCGGCGCCGGTCGCGAGCAACAGCTTGTCGAATGTCAGCTTGCTGCCATCGCCGAGCGACAATTGTCTTGCCTTGGGATCGAGCGCCGCGACTTCGGTGTTCAGCCGCAGGGTGATCTTGTTCTCGGCGTACCAGTCGTCGCCCCGCAACGGCACCCAGTCTTCCGGCGCGCTGCCAGCGAGGTAATCCTTCGATAGATTGGGGCGGTCGACCGGGCCGGCACTGTCGTTGCTGAGCATCGTGATCGCGCCGGCAAAGCCGCGACGCCGCAGCATCTCGGCCGCGGCGAAGCCGGCAGCGCCACCGCCGACGATGACGAAATGCCCGCTACCGGTCGGTTTGGGCGTCGGCTGTTCTTTTTTCGCGCCGACCTTGATCCGGCCATCAGACTCCTCGACATGCCAGCAGTCCAATGACGACAGGGCCGGCGCGGCCAGCGCCTCGCCGGTGCGAAGGTCAAAGCAGGCATGGTGCCAGGGGCACCGGATGGTGCCGCCGACGACGAGGCCGTCCGCGAGTGGCCCGTGGTAGTGGGTGCAGTGCGCGGCGATGGCATGCAGGGCGCCACCCTGCCGGACCAGCAGCACCTCCTCACCATTGACAATACCGGCCAGCATCTTGCCTTCCGCGAGATCGGTTGATTCAACGCCCTTGGTGAGGTCCGGCCCGGCCGGTTTTTGGTCGTCTTGCGCCATATCGACACCCCGTCATGCGGCAACAGCCTCTATTAGATGCCAAATAGGCCCTCAGGTTCCAGCCGGTTGCCGGGTGTGGCGGTCACTTGCTATCCGGAGCCGATGGATTTCGAGCTCACCGAGGATCAACGCGCCTTTCAGGCCACCGCGCGCAGCTTCGCGCATGACGAAATGATGCCGCACGCGCGCGATTGGGACGAAAACGCGACGTTTCCGGTCGAAGCGCTCCGCAAGGCGGCCGCGCTCGGTTTTGGCGGTATCTATGTCAAGGAGGATGTCGGCGGCTCGGCGCTGACCCGGCTCGATGCCGCGCTGATCTTTGAGGAACTGGCGCAGGGCTGCACCTCGACCGCCGCCTATATCTCGATCCACAACATGGCGGCGTGGATGATCGATGCCTTCGGCAATCCGGAGCAGCGTCGTCGATTCCTGCCGAAGCTCTGCACAATGGAGCATTTCGCGAGCTACTGCCTGACCGAGCCAGGCTCCGGCTCGGATGCCGCCGCGCTCACGAGTAACGCGCGCCGCGACGGCGACCACTACGTGCTCGACGGCGCCAAGGCCTTCATCTCCGGCGGTGGCGTGTCCGATATCTATGTGGTGATGGCGCGTACCGGCGAGAACGGCCCTCGCGGCATCTCCTGTATCGTGGTCGAGAAGGGCACGCCGGGGCTGTCGTATGGCGCGCAGGAGAAGAAGCTCGGCTGGAAGTCGCAGCCCACCGCGATGGTGATGTTCGAGAACTGCCGCGTGCCGGTCGCCAACCGTATCGGCGTCGAGGGCCACGGCTTCAGGATCGCGATGGCTGGGCTCGACGGCGGCCGGCTCAATATCGGCGCCTGCTCGATCGGCGGCGCGCAGTTCTGTCTCGACCGCACCATCGCCTACATGAAGGAGCGCAGGCAGTTCGGCTCGCGGCTCGCCGATTTTCAGGCCTTGCAATTCCGCATCGCGGATTATGCGACCGAGCTTGAGGCGGCGCGGCTCCTCCTGCACCGCGCTGCGGTCGCGGTGACGGCGGGCGAGGGTGGCGCGACGCGCCTTGCCGCGCAGGCCAAGCGCCTCGCGACCGATACCGGCTTTGAGGTGGTCAATGGCTGCCTGCAACTGCACGGCGGCTATGGCTACCTGCGCGACCACCCGATCGAGCGGGTAATGCGCGACCTGCGCGTCCACCAGATTCTCGAAGGCACCAACGAGATCATGCGGCTGATCGTCAGCCGCGCATTGCTGGGGAACTGACCATGCTGACAGGCCTCCTCGCGCTGACCACGGCCGCGCTGTTCGCCGGCGCGGCGATTTACGTGACCGCGGCGGAGCAGCCGGCGCGGCTCCGCCTCGACCCGGTTGCACTGCTGACGCAATGGCAGCCGAGCTATCGCCACGGAGCGATCATGCAGGCAAGCCTTGCGATCCTGTCCTGCGTGCTCGGTGTGCTCGCGTTCTTTTCCGCCTATGACTGGCGCTGGCTGCTTGGCGCGGCGCTCATCATCGCGCCCTGGCCCTATACGATCTTCATCATTGCGCCGACCAACAAGGTGCTCAAAACGACGCCGCCGGGGCAGGCAAATGCCGATACCCATGCGCTGGTGCGACAGTGGGGGCTGCTACACATCGTTCGTATGCTGCTCGGCGTTTGCGCGGTCGTGGTCTACCTGTGGGCGCTGCGCGGGTGAGCACGGCTGATATCCAGTTCGACCGGTGCGGAGCGGCCGGCGTTGTCACGCTCAATCTGCCGCAGGCGCTCAACTCGGTGACGCACGAAATGGTGCGGGCATTGCGTGGCGCGCTGGAAAGCTGGGCGGTCGACCCGGCGATCACGCGCGTCGTCATTCAATCCGCGGATAAACGCGCGTTCTCGGCCGGCGGCGACATCCGCGCGTTGACCGATCTCGGCAAGGCCGGCCGGGTCGAGGAGGCGGTGCAGTTCTGGCGCGATGAATATCCGCTCAATGCCTACATCAAGAATTACCGCAAGCCCTATGTCGCGCTGATCGACGGCCTCGTGATGGGCGGCGGGGCCGGCCTGTCGATCCACGGCTCGCACCGCGTCGCCGGCGACCGGTTCCAGTTCGCGATGCCGGAGGTCGGCATCGGCTTCTTCCCGGATGTGGGCGCGACGTGGTTCCTGCCACGGATGCCGGGCGAGCTGGGCACCTATTGCGGGCTCACAGGCGAACGCTTCAATGCGGCCGATGCCTGTGCGACCGGCATCGCCACACATCGCGTGCCATCGGCGCGCTTCCCGGCGCTACTTGAAGGCCTTTACGGCAACGTGTCGGTCGACGCCGTGCTCGCCGCATTTGCGGAACCGGCGGGCGAGGGGCCAATCGTGGCCAGACGCGCCGCGATCGACCGACTATTTGCCGGCGATCGCGTGGAGGACATCCTGCGGGCACTCGACGTCGAGGCCGGGCCTGACGCCGATTGGGCGCGCGCCACTGCCGCAACGATCCGCAGCAAGGCGCCGCTCAGCCTCAAGCTGGCGTTGACGCAGGTTCGCCGCGGCAGGGCCTGGGATTTCGCGACGTGCATGCAAGCGGAATTCCGCATAGTCTCCCGCGTCATCCGTGGACACGATTTCTACGAGGGCGTGCGTGCCGTGATCGTCGACAGGGACAACAAGCCACGTTGGCAGCCTGCCTCGCTCGAGGCGGTGAGCGATGCCGAGGTCGAGCGGCACTTCGCCGATCTCGGCGGCGACGGTCTGGTGCTGCCGTGAGCGGTCTCGGCGACCCGACGCTGGATGATGATGTGCGAGGGCTCGAGCCTGTGCACACCGAGGACAGGACGCATCCCGCGACACCCTGGACGCTGCGGCTCGTCTTCTTCTTGCGTGTAATGGCCGCCGTCTCGCTCCTCAAGGGCCTCTATCACTGGTCGCGCGTCTGCGGCATCCTGGTGGACGCCGATGACATGTTCGAGCTGCATTCGATCGCCTGGCAGTCGGCGACCGTGTTCTTCGCGGTGATCGATCTCGTCGCCGCAGTCGGCCTGTGGCTCGCTGCGGCCTGGGGCGCAGTGATCTGGCTCACGTCGGTGGTCTCGATGATCGCGCTCGACATATTTTTTCCGCAGGTATTCCACAGCGGCTTCGCGTTCGATTTCGCGGAGTTCACCGCACTTGCGATCTATCTGTGGTTCGCATTGAAGTCGGCGCAGGAGCAGCCGGCTTAGGTTCAGGAGGACATCATGGCGCGGATCGGGTTCGTCGGCCTCGGCAACATGGGCCTGCCGATGGCGATCAATCTCATCAAGGCGGGGCACGAAGTCGAAGGCGTCGACGTCAATCCTGCGGCGGTCGAGAAACTGAAAGCGGCCGGTGGCGTTCCGGTCGAGACCGCGAAGGTCGCGGCCTCGCGCTGCGACGTGGTCATCACCATGCTGCCGGCCGGTCAGCAAGTGCGCGACGTCTATCTCGGGCCGGGCGGTATCATCGAGAACGCCAATGCCGGCACGCTGCTGATCGATTCATCGACCATCGACGTCGAGACCGCGCGTGCCGTCGCGACCGTTGCCGAGAAAAAGGGCCTGATGATGCTCGATGCGCCGGTATCAGGCGGCGTCGGTGGCGCGGTGGCGGGCACGCTGACCTTCATGTGCGGTGGCAGCGCGCAGGCCTTCACGCGCGCGCAATCGATTCTCGAAAAGATGGGCAAGACCATCGTGCACGCCGGGGGCGCCGGCAACGGCCAGGCGGCGAAGATCTGCAACAACATGATCCTCGGCATTTCAATGATCGCGGTATCGGAGGCCTTCGTGCTCGCGGAGAAACTCGGCCTCGATCACCAAAAGCTGTTCGACATTTCCTCGAAGTCATCGGGCCAGTGCTGGTCGTTGACGACGTATTGCCCGGTACCGGGGCCGGTGCCGACCTCGCCGGCCAACCGTGGCTATCAGCCGGGCTTCACCGCGGCGATGATGCTCAAGGACTTGAAGCTTGCGCAAGACGCGGCGAAAGCGAACGCTGCCAATACGCCCCTCGGCGCCGAGGCGGCCAAACTCTACGCGCGCTACGTGGACAGCGGGGAGGCGGGTCGCGACTTCTCCGGTATCATCCGCATGGTGCGCGGCGCGTCGTAGCCCGTGGGGTCGGGAACCGGACTTCATGCCTGGAAAATCGCCACGATGGCGATGGAATTGCTGTGGCAAGGAATCGTTCAGCCTAATGAGGCGTAACGCGCTTTCATCGAATTGCGAATTTGAGCAAGGATTCACCTTCACAAATAAACCTAATCTTTATGGTGTTATTTAAGCCGATTTTAGAAGGCCCCGCGTAAGTTGCGCACAATCCGGCGAGAGGAAGACAGGGCCTCGCGACCGGGCGCGACGAACAAAACGAATATAACGACAAGGGGCGTTAGACATGAAAGCCGTTGCTAAGGCGGTCGAGCCGGCCGAGCGCGAAGCGCGCTTCGACCATATCCGTCCGCTCTATCTCGAAGCCTTGACGCTGGTCGAGCGGCTGCACCGCCGCCTGCTCGACGTCATCAAGGACGAATTCGACCGCCGCGGGCGCGCCGACATCAACTCGGTGCAGGCTCTGCTGCTCTATAACATCGGCGACAAGGAACTCACTGCGGGCGAGCTGCGCACGCGCGGCTACTATCTCGGCTCCAACGTGTCCTACAACCTGAAGAAGCTGGTCGAGATGGGTTTCCTCGATCACCAGCGCTCGCGCGTCGACCGCCGCTCCGTGCGCATCAAGCTGACGCAGAAGGGTCAGGATGTGCGCGACATCGTCGAGGCGCTTTACCAGAAGCACGTGCGCACAGTGGAGCAGGTCGGCGGCATCAACGCCGACGAGTTCACGACCCTCAACAACTCGCTGCACCGCCTGGAACGGTTCTGGACCGACCAAATCCTTTATCGCCTCTGAGCATCATCTGGTGCGATGCCTCCAGCCCGGGCCTTGGCCCGGGTCTTTTTTTGCCGTCAAACCGTAGCCGCCACCGTTCTTCAACTTTGCGCGGGTGTCTTGCCCGAGGCGGCGGTTTCGGTGCATCACGGATCGGGCTCCAGCGGTTACACGCGGCCGATCGGGACGGACATGCAATTCACGCGATCCGGTAAACCATGCGGACGGAACTTCGACAGGCGCACTTTTCTGCGCCGGTTCGGTGCCGGCCTTTTCAGCGCCGGCGTGCTGGCTCGGCCGGCCTTGGCACAGGATGCAACGCTCGACCTTTTGATTGAGCAGAACCAACGCAATGATTTGGGGCAGGGGTTCGACGCCGCCTCGCGCACGATTCATATGCCGCAACCCTCGCTACCGACATTGTCGCCGGCGACGGTTGCGACCACCGAGCAGGCCATCGGCCGGTACGAAGGCATCGTGGCCAGCGGAGGCTGGCCGGAAGTTCCACCGACCGAGCGGCTTCGACTCGGCAATCGGCACCCGAGCGTGACGCCTTTGCGCAAGCGACTGGCGATTGCCGGCGATCTCGGCGCCAGCGGCGGCGAGCAGGATGTATTCGACTCCTATGTCGACGCGGCCGTGCGCCGGTTCCAGGCGCGCCACGGCATCAACGTCGACGGTGTCGTGCGCAAGCAGACCTTCGATGCCCTCAACATTCCGGCAGCTGTCCGGCTGTCGCAGCTCAAGACCAATCTGACCCGGCTGCGCACGCTGACCAAGGGCCTGAGCGGGCGTTTCGTTGTCTGCAACCTTCCAGCGGCGCAGATCGAAGCGATCGAGGACAACGTTGCGGTCACGCGCCACACCGCCGTGGTCGGCAAGCCGGATCGGCCGTCGCCCGACATCAATAGCCGTATCATCGAGATCAATTTCAACCCATTCTGGACCGTGCCGGTCTCGATCGTGCGGCGCGACCTCATTCCGCGGATGCAGGCCGAGCCTGACTATCTCGGCAAGAACCATATCCGCATCTTCGACATGCATCGCAACGAGCTTCAGCCGTCGCAGGTCAACTGGTATTCGGATGAAGCGGTCAACTTCATGTTCAAGCAGGACCCGGGTGACTTCAACTCGCTCGGCTCGATCCGGATCAATTTCCCGAACAAAGACGGCGTTTACATGCACGATACGCCGCTGAAGAACCTGTTCGGCGAAGACATGCGCTTTCATTCGTCGGGTTGTGTGCGGGTGCAGAATGTGCGCGAACTGGTCGACTGGCTGTTGCGCGACACGCCTGGCTGGTCGCGGTCGGAAATCGACGAGGTGATCAAGTCCGGCGAGCGCATTGATGCGCGGTTGAAGAAGCCGGTGCCGCTGCACTGGGTCTATGTTACCGCCTGGGCGACGCCCGACGGCGTCGTGCAGTTCCGCGAGGACATCTACAACCGCGACGGGCTCGGTCGGTACGCGCCGACGTTCAAGGGCTGATCTTTGTCCCGGGCGCAGCGCAGCACGCAGTGATGCGCTGCAGACCCGGGACCGCCGCAGAGGTCATGCTGTGCTACGGCCCCGGATCAGCGATGCATCGCTTCACGCTGCACCGCATCCGGGACAAGCTATATCTTGCGGCTTACCCACCGGGCTAACGCCATTGCTTGGCGCGTTCCGGGCGTTGTGGTATGGCCGCCCGAACAGGAGTCTTTCATGCCAGTGACGTCCAGACCTGCTCCGGAGGCCAATTCCGCGACCCTCTTCACGACGCCGCTCGCCGGGGTTGATCCCGAGATCGACGAGGCGATCGGGCTCGAGCTTGGGCGCCAGCGCGACGAGATCGAGCTGATCGCCTCAGAGAACATCGTCAGCAAGGCGGTGCTCGAGGCGCAGGGCTCGGTGCTGACCAACAAATACGCCGAGGGCCTGCCGGGCAAGCGCTATTACGGCGGCTGCCAATACGTGGATATCGTCGAGCGGCTGGCGATCGAGCGCGTCACCAAGCTGTTCGGCTGCCGTTTTGCCAACGTGCAGCCGCACTCGGGCGCGTCCGCCAATGCCGAGGTGTTCTTCGCCCTGATGCAGCCGGGCGATACCTTCATGGGGCTCAATCTCGCCGCGGGCGGCCATCTCACCCACGGCTCGCCGGTCAACATGTCGGGCAAATGGTTCAAGCCGGTGCCTTACGGCGTGCGTCGCGACGACCACCGCATCGACATGGATGATGTGGAGCGGCTCGCCAAGCAGCACCGGCCAAAGCTCATCATCGCCGGCGGCTCGGCCTATCCGCGCATTATCGACTTCCGCCGCTTCCGCGAGATCTGCGACGAGGTCGGCGCGCTGCTGATGGTCGACATGGCGCATTTCGCCGGTCTCGTTGCCGGCGGCGCGCACCCGTCGCCGTTCCCGCATGCGCATGTGGTGACGACGACGACGCACAAGACGCTGCGCGGGCCGCGCGGTGGCGTGATCCTGTCCGACGACGAGGAGATCGCGAAGAAGCTGAATTCCGCCGTGTTCCCCGGCATGCAGGGGGGACCGCTGATGCACGTGATCGCGGCCAAAGCCGTCGCCTTCGGCGAGGCCTTGCGGCCGTCGTTCCGTATCTATGCGAAGAACGTGGTCGAGAACGCCAAGGCACTCGCCGAGACGCTCAAGTCGCGCGGCTGTGACATCGTCTCCGGCGGCACCGATACTCATCTGATGTTGGTCGACCTGCGGCCGAAGCGGCTGACCGGCAAGGTCGCGGAGCTGGCGCTCGGGCGCGCCCACATTACATGCAACAAGAACGGCATCCCGTTCGATCCTGAAAAGCCGACCGTCACTTCAGGCATCAGGCTTGGCACGCCGGCCGGCACCACGCGCGGCTTCGGCATCGCCGAATTTCGGCAGGTCGGCGAGATGATCGCCGACGTGCTCGACGTGTTGTCGCAGAAAAATGCCGAAGAGGATGCGCTGGTTGAAGACAAGGTGCGCGGGAAGGTGAAGGCGTTGTTGTCGCGATTTCCGATTTACCAATAGCGGGTTGGCAGGGAGAGATGCGCTGTCCGAGTTGCGGTAGCCTCGATACACAGGTCAAGGACTCGCGTCCGACCGAGGATTCCGCGGTCATTCGTCGCCGCCGCGTCTGCCTGACCTGTAATTTCCGTTTCACCACTTTCGAGCGCGTGCAGTTGCGCGAGCTCACCGTGATCAAGCGCAATGGCCGGCGCGTGCCATTCGATCGTGACAAGCTGATGCGATCGGTGCAGATCGCGCTGCGCAAGCGTCCGGTCGATCCGGAGCGGATTGAGCAGATGGTGTCGAAGATTGTCCGCGAGCTCGAAAGCCAGGGCGAGAATGAAGTGTCCTCCGAAGCAATCGGCGAGATGGTGATGGAGCATCTGCGCGGGCTGGACGATGTCGCCTATGTCCGCTTCGCCTCGGTCTACCGCAATTTCCGCGAGGCAAAGGACTTTCAGACCGCGCTCGATGAGCTCTCGGGCGAGGACGACGAGCAGCTTCCGGCCGATGCGCGAAAATGACGTCCGAGACCACGGCTGAAGCGGTGGCCATTCAGACCGCGCCTGCCAACGAGAAGGACGACGAGCGCTTCATGCGGCTTGCGCTGGCGCTCGGCCGGCGCGGTCTTGGCCATACCTGGCCGAACCCGGCAGTCGGTGCCGTCGTGGTCAAGGACGGCATCATCGTTGGCCGCGGCTGGACACAGCCCGGCGGCCGGCCGCACGCCGAGACACAGGCGCTCAAGCGCGCCGGCAAGGCGGCGGAGGGCGCGACGCTCTACGTTTCGCTTGAGCCGTGCTCGCACAAAGGCAAGACGCCGCCTTGCGCCGACGCCATCATCAAGGCCGGCATCGCGCGTGTCGTATCCGCGATGCAGGACCCCAATCCGGAAGTGGCCGGCAGCGGACATCGCAAGCTGGCCGAGCGCGGCATCCGCGTCGAGGTCGGTCTCGGCGCCAACGAGGCAAGCCGCGTCCACGCCGGCCATACGCGGCGTATCACCGAAGGGCGTCCGCAGGTGATGCTCAAGCTGGCGGTGTCGGCTGACGACAAGGTCGGGCTGCCGGGGCGTCGTCCGGCGCCGCTCAGCGGCGAGGCCGCGCGCGAGCGCGTGTTCCAGATGCGCGCACGCCACGATGCCATCATGGTGGGCATTGGCACCGTGCTGTCCGATAACCCGGCGCTGACCTGCCGCTTGCCGGGCATGCTCGAGCTATCGCCGGTCCGTATCGTCCTCGACAGTCGACTCAAGGTGCCGCTGGCGAGCCACGTCATTGCGACCGTCCGGGAGACGCCGACCTGGGTGTTCGGCGCAGCCAATGCCTCCGCGGTCGCGGAAGAAATTCTGGTCGAGCGCGGCGCCAAGGTGTTCAGAGTGGGTGCCAAGGACGGTCGGCTCGACCTCGGCGAGGTGCTCAGGATTCTGGGTGGCGAGGGCATCACCCGCCTGATGGTCGAAGGCGGCCCAACGGTGGCGGCAAGCCTGGTGCGCGCCGACCTGGTCGACGAGGCGGTCCTGATCCGCTCGGAGAAGACCATCGGCCCGGACGGCATCGACGCGCTCACCGACATGCCGTTCCGGATGCTGACGCATTCGGTCAACCTGGCGATCTGCGGCAGCGAGCAGGTCGGTAGCGACCGAATCGAATACTTCGAGCGGCCCTGATGTTCACGGGCATTGTGACCGATCTCGGCGAGGTGCTGACGGTCGAACCGCGCGCCGCCAACCTGCATCGGCTCAGGATCGCCTGCCGCTATCCGCGCGCCTCGCTGGTCGAGGGCGCCTCGATCGCATGCTCCGGCGTTTGCCTGACGATCGTCGGAGCCGGTGAAGCGGACGGACTAAGCTGGTTTGCGGTCGATGCGGCCGCCGAGACGTTGCGGCTCACGACGGCCGGTCAGTGGCGGCACGGCAGCCGTGTCAACCTCGAACGTCCGCTCAAGGTCGGCGATGAGCTCGGGGGCCACATGGTCGCCGGGCACGTTGATGGCATCGCGATGCTTGCCGCGCGGGAAGACCTGACCGACATGGCGTGCATGACGTTCCGCGCGCCGCACGATCTGATGCGCTTCATTGCCGTGAAAGGCTCGGTCGCGCTCGACGGCGTGTCGCTCACGGTCAACGCGGTCGAGACCGAGACCTTCTCGGTGCTTATCATTCCGCACACGCTGCGGGTGACGACTTTCGGTGATCTGCGCGCCGGTGCTGCGGTCAACCTCGAGGTCGATACGATGGCACGCTATGCGGCGCGACTAGCCGAGGCGCGCTAACGCCCTTGTTTGCCGCATCCGCGCTTGCTAGGACCGCGCGCGAATGGAGACGACAATGGCGAAGCGACAGCAGAAAAAAAAGACGGCAAGGAAAAAGGATGACAAGCTGCGCATGCTCGTCGTCGAGGCGCGCTACTACCCGCATATCGCCGATGCCCTGCTGCAGGGCGCGACTGCGGCGCTCAAAGAGGCCGATGCCGAATTCGATCGCATCGAGGTGCCCGGCGCGCTGGAAATTCCGGCCGCGATTGCAATCGCGGTCGATGAAGCCAGGCGCCGGCGGGCGACGTATGACGGCGTGATCGCGCTTGGCTGTGTCATTCAGGGCGAAACCTTCCACTTCGACATCGTCGCCATGCAGTCGGCGCGCGCCTTGATCGACTTGTCGGTCGCGCAGCAATTGCCGACGGGCAACGGCATCCTCACTGTCGACAACGAGGCGCAGGCGCTCAAGCGGTCCGATCCGTCGCAGGGAAACAAGGGCGGTCAGGCGGCCCGCGCCGCGCTCCGGCTCGCGCAGCTCAAACGCGACCTGGCGCGGCACTGATGGGCGCGCGCGCACCCGCGACGCCACGCGGCCCGCGCAAGGCGAACCGGCGCGGTGCTGCGCGGCTGGCGGCGGTGCAGGCGCTCTATCAGATGGATGTCGCCGGCACGGGCTTGAGCGACATCCTCGCGGAATTCGAGAGCCATTGGATCGGCCGCGAGGTCGAGGGCGAACAATATCTGCCCGCCGAGGAGGCGTTCTTCCGCGATATCGTGTCCGGAGTGTTGCGCGAACAGCGCGTGCTCGACCCGCTGATCGATGGCGCCCTGGCGAAGGGCTGGCCGCTCAAGCGCATCGATACCATCCTGCGCGCCGTGTTGCGGGCGGGCGGTTACGAATTGGCGCATCGCCGCGACGTCCCGGCCCGCGTCATCGTTTCGGAATATGCCGACATTGCCGCGGCCTTCGTCGAACGCGAGGAGATCGGAATGGTCAACGCGGTGCTCGATCAGCTCGGCCGGCAGTTCCGCACCGCCGAATTTTCGGGATAGGACGATGACGTCCGGCGAAGACCGCCTGATCGCGCGTTTCTTCAAGCCGCTGGCGACGCACCCCGGCGCGCTCGGCCTGTCCGACGATGCGGCCGTCGTTGCGACGCCGCCTGGCTGCGATCTGGTGCTCAAGGCCGACGCCATCGTCGGCGGTGTGCACTTCTTTCCGGACGATCCGCCCAGCCAGCTCGCCCGCAAGGCGATGCGCGTCAACCTCTCGGACCTCGCCGCCAAGGGCGCGCGGCCGCTCGGCTTCCTGCTGTCGCTCATGCTGCCGGCCGACGTATCTGACAGCTGGCTCACGTCTTTTGCGGCGGGCTTGAGGGCCGATGCCGAGAGCTACGGCTGCCCGCTGTTCGGCGGCGATACTGACCGCACGCCGGGTCCGCTGACCATCTCGATCGCGATGTTCGGCACCGTCCCGGCAGGCGCAATGGTGCGGCGCGCCGGTGCCCGGGCCGGCGACCGCGTGATGGTCACCGGAACCGTCGGTGATGCCGCGCTCGGCGTGCAGGTGCGCCGTGGCGCGGCCTGGAAGCTCTCGCTCGAGGCGCGCGAACATCTGCTGTCGCGCTATCTGCTGCCGCAGCCGCGCGTGGCTCTGGCGGAGGCGGTGCGCGAGCACGCCTCGGCGGCGATGGATGTCTCGGACGGGCTTGCCGGCGACCTGACCAAGCTCTGCGCAGTCTCGGGGATTGCTGCTACCATCGAGGTGCCAAAGGTCCCATTGTCAGAGGCCGCCAAGGTGGCGCTCGCCGCCGATCCGGCGCTGATCGAAACGGTCCTGGCCGGCGGCGACGACTACGAGATCCTGTGCACGGTGCCCCCGGACAAGGTGGAGAGCTTTCGGATCGCTGCGGCCGCGGTGAACGTGCCGCTGAGCGAGATCGGCATCGTGTCTGCGGGCGAAGGCGTCCGTTTTCGCGACGCCGGCGGTCGGGACCTGACGCTGAGCCGCCTGTCGTACAGCCATTTCTAATGCCGTCCGCCGCGTTATAGTAACAGCTCGGGCCAGCGGGGACTGCCATGCACGGAATGACGCCAAAAGACACCAGAAAATCACGCAAGGGCGCGCCCAAAGCGACTGCGGCGGAACCGCTTGGCGTCTATCGACAGCACCCGGATTACAAAAAGCGACACAGCCTGTTTCCGACCTCCGCATTCCTGCGTCGTGCGGCGCCGCGCCGCGTGCCCTTCTTTTCCTACGAATACGGCGATACCGGTGCCGGCGCGGACGTCGGCATCATCGACAATTGGGCCGCTTTTGATCGGATCAAGGTCGTGCCGCGTTACGGGCGTATCGCCACCGTGCCGCCGGTGGAGGTTGAACTGTTTGGCCGGCGCTACACCGCGCCCATCGGCGTCGCGCCGATGGGCGGGCCGTCGATCGTCTGGCCCGGCGCCGATCTGGCGATGGCGCGCGCAGCGCAGCAGGCACGCATCCCTTATGTGCTCGGCGTCGTCGGCGGCGCCACAGTCGAAGAGGCGGCGAAGGTCGCGCCTGACGTGTTCTGGTTCCAGATCTATCGTTGCTCGCTCAACGATCATGCGATGGGCTTCGATCTGATCCGCCGCGCCAAGGATGCTGGCGCCCATGTGCTGACGCTGACGATCGATGTGCCGTTCCGCACCACGCGCTCGCGCGAGAGCTATGCGGGCCTCGGCGGCGAGTTCAAGCCGACTCCACGCATGATCGCCGAGATGCTGGCGCGCCCGCGCTGGCTGATGGCAATTCTGCGGAACGGTTATCCGCGCTTTGCCACGCTCGGTTCCTACGTCGGTAAGAATCCGAGCACCAACGAAGTGATCCGCTTTGCCCGCCAGAACATGGGCGGCGCCTTTACGTGGGAGGAGATCGCCCGCTATCGCGACAAATGGAAAGGCCCGATGGCGCTGAAAGGCATCCTGCATCCGCGGGACGCTGAGAAGGCGGTCGAGCTCGGCATTGACGGTATTTGGGTCTCTAACCACGGTGGACGGCAGATCGAGGCGCTGGCGCCAGCGATCGACTGCCTGCCTGCCGTCGTGTCGGCGGTGGGTAAGCGCGCCACCATCCTGCTCGACAGCGGCATCCGAAGCGGCCAGGACGTGATGCGGGCGCTGGCGCTGGGGGCGGACGTGGCCTTCGCCGGCAAGTCGTTCCTGTGGTCGGTCGCGGCGATGGGAGACGACGGACCGAGCCACCTGATCGACCTCTATATCGAGGAGTTGAAGGCGTCTTTGGGCCAGATCGGCGCATGCTCGATCGCTGATGCACGAAGCGCCGACATCAGCCATCCGGGCGCCTGGACCTTCGAGGAGAAACGTAAAGGCGCTCAATCCTGACCCGCCTTTGCAGCAGTGGCGTCAGGCCCTGGTCTGCGATAGAAGCCCCGGCTGCCGGAGAATCCTTGCCCCATGTCGGCTGTCGCCGAACCAACGGTCCACGTTCACGTCGATGACGATCTGGCGCGCCGCAACGCGCTGGTGCTGGCGGTGGCGCAGGCGTTGGCCGGCGGCAACAATACTGTCATCGTCGCAACTTCGGCGATCATCGGCGCCGTCCTGGCGCCTGATAAAGGACTGGCGACACTGCCGGTCACGGCGATGGTGTTCGGCATGTGGTTCGGCACCCTGCCGGTCGGCTATCTGGCACGCCGCTATAGCCGCCGCTTTGCGTTGCAAACGGGCTCGTTCTTCGGCGTCATCTCCGGCCTGATCTCGTTCACCGCGACCATGACCGGCAGTTTTCCGCTGCTGCTCGTCGGCACGTTCTGCGGGGGACTCTATGCCGCCGCGCATCAGTCCTACCGTTTTGCCGCGGCCGATACCGCGAGCGAGGCTTTTCGTGCCAAGGCGGTCTCCTGGGTTCTGGCGGGTGGCGTCTTTGCGGCGATCATCGGTCCGCAGCTCGTCATCCTCACCAAAGACATGCTGTCCCCACACCTGTTCGCGGCGAGTTTTCTCGGCCAGTCGGTCTGCGCGCTGCTTGCGGCGGGTGTGCTCGCGCTGGTGAGAATCCCGCAGCTGCCGACGAAGTCGGCCGAGCCGGTGCGTTCGCTGCTGCATATCACGCTCACACCGCAATTCATCGTTGCTTTGGCTTGCGGCGTGGTGAGCTACGCGATGATGAACATGGTGATGACCTCGGCACCGCTCGCGATGATCGATTGCGGGCATTCGGTTGCCGATTCATCTCTTGGCATTCAATGGCATGTGCTTGCGATGTATGCGCCGAGCTTCTTCACCGGGCGGTTCATCGTGCGATACGGGGTCGAGCGGGTGACGGCAGTAGGGCTCGCGCTGCTCGTGCTGGCTGGAGCGGTCGGAATTGCCGGAACGTCGGTTGCCCATTTCTGGACCAACCTGGTGTTGCTCGGCCTCGGTTGGAATTTCTCCTTCATCGGCGCGACCACGATGGTGACGAAGTGTCACCGCCCTCACGAACGCAACAAGGTCCAGGCGTTCAACGATTTCATGATCTTCGGCAGCATGGCCCTGAGCTCGTTCTCGTCCGGGCAGTTGCTGGCGCGATTCGGCTGGGTGACGGTCAACGAGGTCATTTTTCCTGCGGTTTTTGTCGCCGCGATGTTGCTGGCCTGGCTCGCGTTCCGCAATCGCGCGAAAACGGCCTGATCGCCAGGAGGGTAGGCCGGTCGTTTCACGTGTTGCGTCCGCCGCCCATTTTTGGCATATGTCGCGCGCTTTTACGGTCGGGGTGAAGCGCCCTCAAAGCGGCCATCCTCGACGCTCCTGGCACCGGCGGGAGCGTTTGTCCCGCCTGCCATCAGACAATCGAGGGTGCTTTTATGTCCACCATGACGACTTTGTGGATCATTGTCGGCTGCGGCCTGCTGGCCGTGCTCTACGGCATTTGGGCGACGTCAAGCGTGATGGCGGCTGATGCCGGCTCCGCCAGAATGCAGGAGATTTCCGCGGCCGTGCGCGAAGGCGCGCAGGCTTATCTCAAGCGCCAGTACACCACCATCGGCGTGGTCGGCGTCGTGATCTTTCTGATCGTCGGCTACACGCTCGGCTGGTTGGTTGGAATTGGCTTTGCCATCGGCGCGATCCTGTCAGGCGTGGCCGGATTCATCGGCATGAACGTTTCGGTGCGCGCCAACGTGCGCACCGCACAGGCGGCAATCAAGTCGCTCGCCGGGGGACTCGACATCGCCTTCAAGGCGGGCGCGATCACCGGCATGCTGGTCGCCGGCCTCGCGCTGCTCGGCGTCACGCTCTATTTCGGCTTCCTCACCGGCAGCCTGCACAAGGCCCCGAATGACCGCCTCGTGATCGACGCGATGGTCGCGCTCGGCTTCGGTGCTTCGCTGATCTCGATCTTCGCGCGTCTCGGCGGCGGTATCTTCACCAAGGGCGCCGACGTCGGCGGCGACCTCGTCGGCAAGGTGGAAGCCGGCATCCCGGAGGACGACCCGCGTAACCCGGCGACGATCGCTGATAACGTCGGCGATAACGTCGGCGACTGCGCCGGCATGGCGGCGGACCTGTTCGAAACTTACGCCGTGACCATCGTTGCGACGATGGTGCTGGCGTCGATCTTCTTCGCCGGCTCGCCCAATCTGGCGACCATGATGATCCTGCCGCTCGCGATCGGCGGCATCTGCATCGTTACCTCCATCATCGGCACGTTCTTCGTGAAGCTCGGCGCATCAAAGTCGATCATGGGAGCGCTCTACAAAGGCCTGATCGCCACCGGTATCCTGTCCTTGGCCGGCATTGCCGGCGTGATCCACGTCCTGTTCGGCTTCGGCGCTCCGCTGGAGTCAGGGGGCATCCATTACACGACGACCACGCTGTTTTATTGCGGCATCGTCGGCCTGGTCGTCACCGGCCTGATCATCTGGATCACCGAATACTACACCGGCACCAATTTCCGCCCCGTGAAGTCGATCGCGGCGGCCTCGGTGACCGGTCATGGCACCAACGTCATTCAGGGTCTTGCCATCTCAATGGAGGCCACGGCCCTGCCGGCAATCGTCATCATCGCCGGCATCCTCGTGACTTACAACATGGCGGGGCTGTTCGGCATCGCCGTCGCGGTGACGACCATGCTGGCGCTCGCCGGCATGATCGTCGCGCTCGACGCCTTCGGTCCGGTCACCGACAATGCCGGCGGCATCGCCGAGATGGCCGGGTTGCCGAAGAACGTGCGCAAGTCGACCGACGCGCTGGACGCGGTCGGCAATACCACCAAGGCCATCACCAAAGGTTACGCCATCGGCTCGGCCGGTCTCGGCGCGCTGGTGCTGTTTTCGGCCTATAACCTGGACCTGGACTTCTTCACCCGCGAGGCGGCGACGCATCCTTACTTCAAGGACATCCAGCTCAACTTCTCGCTGCAAAATCCGTATGTCGTCGTCGGTCTGCTGTTCGGCGGCCTGCTGCCTTACTTGTTCGGTGCGCTCGGCATGACGGCTGTCGGCCGCGCCGCCGGCGCCATCGTCGAGGAGGTGCGCCGGCAGTTCCGCGCCAAGCCCGGCATCATGAAGGGCAAGGACAAGCCGGACTACGGTCGCGCCGTCGACATGCTCACCAAGGCCGCGATCAAGGAAATGATCGTGCCGTCGCTGCTGCCGGTGCTGTCGCCGATCGTCGTCTACTTCGCGATTTACTTCATCGCTGGCGGCGGCGCGGCCGGCAAGTCGGCGGGATTCTCGGCGGTTGGCGCCATGCTGCTCGGCGTCATCGTCACCGGACTTTTCGTCGCGATCTCGATGACGTCCGGCGGCGGCGCCTGGGACAATGCCAAGAAGTACATCGAGGACGGCCATTACGGCGGCAAGGGTTCGGACGCCCACAAGGCGGCCGTGACCGGTGACACCGTCGGTGATCCCTACAAGGACACCGCAGGTCCCGCCGTCAATCCGATGATCAAGATCACGAATATCGTGGCGCTGCTTCTGCTCGCGATCCTCGCGCACTGAGGACGAAGGGCGTCCGGTGATAACGACGAGCCCCGCGGCATTGCCCGCGGGGCTTTTTGCTGCCTGGCGGCCGGTTAGAACTTGAGGACGTTGAAGATTCCCGACAGGTAATTGAATTCTTGGCCGCCGGTCTGCGTCGTCCGCGAGATGAAGTCGAAAATCTTGCCGTCCTTGATGCCGTAATCGGCAAGCCGTTCCACCTTGCGGTCCTTGTCAAAGTAAACCGCGATGACGCGTTGGTTCTTCACCTCTTTCGGCATGAAGGCAGCGGCGCGCTCGGCGCGTTGCGAGATGTAGTAGAACACCTCGCCGTTCACGGTCGCGACCGTCGAGGGGGTGCCGAGCACGATCAGGACCTGCTCTTGGCTCGCGCCGACCGGGATTTGCTCCAGCGCGCCTTCCGGCAGCACGTAGCCGCGCTGGTAGGTCTCGGAAAAATTGCTGAACTTGCTGCAGCCGCCCAGCGCCAGGATGGCGATGGCGGCA
>CAZNTY010000389.1:0-2139 GCA_964576085.1 uncultured Undibacter sp.
CCGATCGAGTTCGTCTCGATCGCCGAGGAAATCGGCCTGATCGTCGACCTCGGCCTGTTCGTGCTCGACCGCGCCGCGCGGCAGCTCGCGAGCTGGCAACGCTCGAGCAAGGTGCGCGAGCCGATCTTCACCAGCGTCAACATCTCCTCGCGGCAGCTGCTGCGACAGGACCTGATCCACGACCTGCGCACGGTGCTGGCGCGCAATGCGCTGGCGCGCGGCACCCTGAAGCTGGAGCTGACGGAATCGCTCGTTATGGAGAACCCGGAGCACGCCGCGCAGATGCTCACCCGCATCCGCGACCTGGGCGCCGGGCTCGCGCTCGATGACTTCGGCACCGGTCACTCCTCGCTCGCCTATCTTCAGCGCTTCCCGTTCGACACCATCAAGATCGACCAGTCGTTCGTGCGCACGACGACCCGCGGCACCCGGCCGGTGATCCTGCGCTCGATCATCGCGCTTGCGCATGATCTCGGCATGGAAGTCGTCGCGGAAGGCGCCGAAACCGATTCCGACGCGGTCGAGCTCTATCAGCTCGGCTGCGAATATGCGCAAGGCTATGCCTTCGGCGAACCGATGAGCGTGGAGCGGGCGACAACGTTGCTGACCGGCGAGAAGCCGACGGTGGTGAGGCTGCCGCTGAAATCTCAGGCGTGACCGGCCTCGGTCGACAGCATGCCGAGGTCGATGCCGATCTTCCGCAGCGCCCGGTCGTATTTGGTCTCGATGTCGGTGCCGAAGATCAGGTCCTTGTCGGCGGAGCAGTGCAGCCAGCCGTTCTGCTGAATCTCGTTCTCCAGCTGGCCGGGTGCCCAGCCGGCGTAGCCGAGCGCAAGGATCGCGCTCACCGGCCCATTGCCGCGCGCGATCGCCTTGAGGATATCGACCGTCGCGGTGAGGCAGATGCCCTCGTCGATCGGCAGCGTCGAGTTCTCGATGAAGAAGTCCGCGGAGTGCAGGACGAAGCCGCGTCCGGTTTCGACCGGCCCGCCCTTGAGCACCTTCACCGTCTCGGCGCGGCTCGGCAGCACGATGCGGTCGGCCGCCGGGATGACATCGAGCTGCACCAGCAGGTCGGGAAAACTGATGTTGCCCGCAACCTGGTTGACCACGATGCCCATCGCGCCTTCGTTCGAATGTGCGCAGACATAGATCAAGCTGCGGCTGAATCGCTCGTCGCTCATCGCCGGCATCGCGATCAGCATCTGACCGTCGAGATAGCCGTGCACCTTGTCGGATTTGTCCGTGAGCCGCATGCGAAAAAGCTACCTGATCGTCGCCGGTTTGAAAACGAGCGGTGCCTTGAAAAGTTCGGCAATCCGCTGGCAAAATGATCGCTCTAATTGTGGCGGAAGACAGTCGATGCCTGCATTCATCTGCCATTCACGGCGAATTGCATGGTAGCCTTTATGTTTTCTGCCTTAATGCCGGTGCCATGACCCACGTTCGCGATTCGTTGCCCGCGACATTGTTCTGCGCCCTGTTGCTCGCAGGGCCGGCGTGGGCCGGCGATTCGTCGGACTGGTCGCTCGATATTCGCTCGGGCGCGCGGCTGATCGCGGCCTCGGCGCCCAAGGGGATCGAGCCGTACCGCGCCGGCGTCGAGCTCCGCCTCGATCCGGGCTGGCACACCTATTGGCGCTATCCGGGCGACTCCGGCGTGCCGCCGCGCATCGATTTCGACGAATCCGACAACCTGCGGGACGCCAAGGTCCTCTATCCGGCGCCGCGCGGCTTCACCGACGAGACCGGCACCTTCATCGGCTATCAGGACCACGTGATCTTCCCCGTGCTGGTCACGCCGCGCGATCCTGCGAAGCCGGTGAAGCTCAAGCTCGATCTCTTTTACGCGGTTTGCGAGAAACTGTGCGTGCCGGCGTCGGGCCATGCCGACCTCGTGCTCGCGCCCGGCCAGACGAGCGGCTTTGACGACGCCATCGCCGCCGCGGAAAAAAACGTGCCGCGCCAGGTGACCGCGCAAGCCGCCGGCGTGACCGTCAAGCGCGTATCCGGCGGACCAAAGCCGCTCGTTGCGGTCGACGTCGCCACGAGCGATGACATCGAGATTTTTGCCGAGGGGCCGACTGCGGAATGGGCGCTGCCGATTCCGAAGCCCGCGCAAGGCGCACCGGCCGGCCA
>CAZNTY010000390.1:0-50447 GCA_964576085.1 uncultured Undibacter sp.
TGGCGTCGGGCGCAAAAGATCCGGCACCGAAACCCGGGACAGGGACGAAAGTCATCAGCGCCCAATAGCCGAAGAGCAACGTCACGCAGACGGTGACGAGGCCCCGAACCTTCAAATGAAGCAGCAGCAGGGACGTCACACCGTAGCAAAGTGCGAGGCGCTGCAGGACGCCGAGAAAACGAATATCAGTCCACGACTGGCTTACGCCGCCGTAGTAGACGATGCCAAGAGCATAGAGCAGCAACGTTCGACGTAGTACGCGAACATGCGCAGCATGCCTTCCTTCGCGCTCGGCCAGCCGGGGCGGCGACAGAACGATCGACACGCCAGTAACAAAAATGAAGAGTGGAAAAATAAGATCGTAAAATTGGAGTCCCTCCCACGTACATGGGTCATTTGTGTATTGAGAAACGCACCGATTCTGTCGAGAGTGGAACTTTTGCCGCGGAGCATCTCAGCTAGCGCCCAGATCGCGCCGTCGCCGCCGATGATCCAGAACATGCTGAATCCTGCAGGGCATCCACAGATACGATACGGCTTGTTTGCGTCGTGATCGATGTTGCTGGCAATTCCAGATGGCGCATGGAAAGAACTCTACCGCGCATCCGATATCGAGTTGCAACTTTCCACGTTGACGTGAGTCAAATCACGGGCCTATTCAGTGTCGCACGCTACTGTTGTCGAGCAGATTTGATTCAGGTCAAAGATGGTGCTTGGAAAGAGGTGCCAGCTTTATTTTGAGTGTCTGTCCTCAAGCAACAGGCGCAGGCGCCTAATGCGGCGGGTGCATCCACCACCACTATTAAGTGCGACTAGACTTTCGTCTCGATTCGGCGTCGACAATTGACTGCCAGACGCGCGGCGGCGAAAGCGGCAGCGACGTGATGCTCACGTCGAGTGGGCGAAGTGCCGCAGCCACGGCGTTCGCAACCGCGCCTGCGACGCCAACAATTCCACCTTCGCCCGCGCCCTTGACGCCAAGCGGATTGGTAGCCGACTTCTTTTCGCCATAGGTTTCGCCGCGGACGTGTGGGAAATCGGTCGAGGTTGGCACTAGATAGTCAGCCAAGGTGCCGGTGAGGAACTGCCCATCCTCGTCGTACATGAGATGATCGAGAAATACGCCGCCGAGGCCCTGAACAATCGATCCGATCAGTTGTCCATGGACGATCGACGGATTGACAGCGGCGCCGATGTCCTCGTTGGCGAAATAATCGAGGACCTCGATCGCGCCGGTCCGGGGATCGACGGCGACATGGGCAGCGTGGGTGCCATAACTGAATGTCAGATCGGTGCTGTAGTAAGTGCCGGTGGCCTCGATGGCGCGCTGCCGTTCCGACGCATGAGCCGCGAGGGCGGGCAGGTCGAACAGTACCGAACCGTCATGAGTGATGATTGAGCCATTCTTCCACACGACATCATTTGCCGCCCGCCCCAGGATCTCGCCGGCAAAGCGGGCGCATTCTTCTGCGAAGTTTTTAGCTCCATCGACGACGGCATTTCCGCCTTTGACGGCGCCCCGGCTGGCAAAGGTGCCGAACCCCTCGTCGAGATTGTCGGTAGAGGCGTTATGCACTCGGATGCAATGCACCGGAACGCCGAGGGTATCGGCTGCGATTTGTGTCAGTGCGGTCTGCAAGCCCTGGCCGACCACCGAGCACCCGGTATGAACGGAAATCATCCCGTCGCTTTCGAGCACCACGCGAGAATTTTCCCGCGGGCCGCCCCCTGAGCACTCAACAAAGCAGGTCAAGCCGACGCCGTGCCGTCTCCCGTTGATTTCCTTGCCGTTGAGCTCGCGCAGCCGTTCGTATCCGATCGCGTTGAGAGCGCGTTCAAGTCCGTCGTGATAATTGCCGGTATCGTAGATGAATGGCTTCTCGTAAGGCACCAATTTTGGCGTTGCGTAAGGCAGTTCGTCTTCGCGGATCAGGTTGATGCGCCGGAACTCGGCTGCATCAATACCCAGGTCGTTCGCCGCCATATCCATGAGCCGTTCGCGGAAGAAGTTCGCCTCGAAACGGCCCGGTCCTCGATAGGTGCCCACCGGTGTTTTGTTCGAGACGAAGATTGCCACCTCAAACTCGACTGTCGGAATTCGATATGGTCCGAGCAAAAATTGCGCAGCACGAACCGGAACGATGCCGCCATTGGTGCGCGTGTAAGCGCCCATGTCCCCGTAAACGGCCGCACGCAGGCCGAGGATTTTGCCGTCGCGGGAACAGGCAATCTCAAGATCGCAGGTAATCTCGCGCGAGTGGTTGGTTGCCATCAGATGCTCGCGGCGATCTTCGATCCACTTGACGGGACGCCCGATTGTCTTGGCGACGAATGGCACGAAGAAATCTTCGGGGTAAAGTTCGCCGCGGACGCCAAAACCGCCACCGACGTCAGTCGCGTACAATTCGACCTGATCCGGCTCGAGCCCGAGAGCCGCCGCCGTTGATTTGCGGTTGAACCAGAGGACCTTGGTCGAGCCCCAAACCTCCATCCGCGCTTCAGTTTCATTCCAGCGTGCAACGAGACCGCGCGTTTCCATCGGAAGAGCGGTCTGACGATGACAGTAAAATGTTTCGCGCCGCGTGTACGGCGCATCGGCAATAGCTTTCTTGATGTCGCCGTGGCCGATTGTGTAGCGCGTCGTGACGTTGGTGCCAGTCTCCTCGAACAACAGCGCGCTTGGCGCTGCTGCGGTGTCCCAGCCGGTGACCGCAGGCAGCGGATCGATATCGACGTCGATCAATTCAAGTGCGTCTTCCGCTAGTTCCGGTGTGACGGCGGCAACCACGGCGATCGGTTCGCCAACGTAGCGGACCTTGTTCTGCGCGATCGGCCACTGCAGATAGCGGTCGACACCTTCAAGCGGAGCAAGGCGTAGCGGGATTTTTGGCAGGGCTGCAAAATCGGAACCAGCGAATGCCGCGATAACACCCTTGGCCTGTTTTGCCTTTGTTAGATCGATACTGCGGATGTGCCCGTGCGCGACCGAACTGCGCAGCACGGAGAGGTACACCATGCCGTCGAGCGAGATGTCGTCGACAAAGGCCGCTTTGCCCTTGAGCAGACGCTCATCCTCCAGTCGCGGAAGCGGTTGTCCAACGAGTGCGTTCACGTCGCGCTGTCCTTGCGATAGGCTGCCGCAGCCTCCGCAACCGCCTCTATAATTGGAAGATAGCCGGTGCAACGGCAGATATTTCCGGACAGGACCTCTCTGATCCGTTCTTTTGATGCATCGGGCTCTTCGCTCAGCAGGGCATGCATCGTCGTCAGGATGCCGGGCGTGCAGAAGCCGCATTGCAGCGCGTGATGTTTGTGAAAGGCTTCCTGGAGAGGCGAGAGACCATCACCCGGTGCAAGGCCTTCAACGGTCGTAATTTTTGTGCCATCGGCCTGCGCCGCCAGCATCAAACAGGAGCGAACCGCCGACCCGTCCATGATAACGGTGCACGCACCGCAAACACCGTGTTCGCAGCCGAGATGCGTCCCGGTCAGGCGCAGATGACGGCGCAGGAATCCCCCCAAGGTCAGACGGGGTTCAACGCTCGCGGAGACGTGGTGCCCATTGACGGTCAAATCAATCAAAACGTCTGTCATGCAGCGGCCTTTTCCCGAGGCGACGAGGCAGACTGCAGCGCGCGCTCAAGGAGAACCGCGAGTAGGGCGCTTCGATAGACACCGGACGCATGGATATCGTCTTGCGGCATCACCGATGTCTGCAGAGCCGCGGTCGCCTCGGCGATAACCCTTGGTGAAATTGTATGACTATTGAGGGCGGCCGCTACATCCGGCAGCCGGAGCGGCGTTTCGCCAACCCCGAACGCGCCGACATGTGTATTGCTGCAATAGCCATCCACGTCATCCCAGAACACCATGCATCCCGCGACGGCAAAGTCGCCGGTCCGTCGCGCGAATTCCTGGAAGCCAAAGCGCCGTCCTGCTGGCCATGACGGCAAACGGACTGCGACGAGAAGCTCTTCGGGTTCTAGGCTGGTCGTCAGTACGCCCGCGAAAAACTCAGAAGCTGGAATCGTGCGCTGTCCATGGACGCTGACGACTTCAAACTCGGCGTCGCAGGTCATGGCGACTGCGGGCATTTCTGCCGCTGGATCCGCATGCGCGCAGCTTCCGCCGACCGTGCCGCGATTGCGGATTTGGTAGTGTGCAGTGTGGCGAATTGCCTCAACCAGCAGCGGGTGGCGCGCGCGGAGTTCGGGGTGATTGAGAACGTCGCACCAGCGTGTGAGAGCGCCAATTCTAATGTGATCGTCCTGGAAGGTGATGCCCTTCAACTCAGGTAGTTTGGCTATATCAACCAGCAGCGTTGGCGCGGCCATTCGCAGCGCCAGAAGGGGGATAAGGCTTTGGCCGCCGGCAATCGGCTTGGCATCAGGTGTGGCCAGCAACGCCAGGGCCTCGGTCAGATTGCTCGGCCGTGCATAGTCGAAAGGGGCTGGCTTCATGCTACTCTGATGACCTTTTCACTTTGGTCGGCCTTGCCCACAGCCAGCCATTGCTCGCTCCCGTATTTCATATAAATTAAAAGGCATTAATGCAATTAAAAAGGATTGCGGGAGTGAAGCCTAGAGTGCGGCGAGCAGTTGGTGCGATCAACTCCTCTACTGGGCGGTTTGATTTTCTGATCGCGGCTGGCAGCGTCAAGCGACAGGCCATTTCGCTGGGCCGCAACAGCGAACCGTGCGTCCGGTGATGTCAGGCCAGCTCGATCTCCTGATTGGCGCACTCGCGATCGGTGGAGTGTACAGCCTCGTCGCCTTGGGATTTTCCATGATTATTCGCGCCACCGGCATCCTGCACTTCGCGCAGGGCGACGTGATGATGATCGGTGCAATGGTCGGCTTGAGCACCGTTCTTTTTTTGCCGTTGCCGCTTCCGGTGCTGCTGGTGTTCGGAATGTTCGCCTCTGGCGTCCTCGGCATTATTCTCGAATTGCTGATCTATCGCCCTTTGCGCAATTACGGCGTGCAGCTGATGAACATCATCACTGCGACGCTTGGCGTTTCGATTCTTTTGACCAATGGGGCGCGCTTGGGCTGGGGTTCGGAGCCGATGCGGTACCCGCCGCTTTTCTCCAGCGCGGCCTATCAATTCGGATCATTGCGAATCCCGCCGCAACTGTTTTGGATCATGGTGCTGAGCGTAACGCTCATGGTCCTGTTGCAGCTTTTTCTGCGCCATACTCGCACAGGCATCGCACTGCAGGCGACAGCACAAGACCCCGAAACTGCGGAAATCATGGGCGTCAATGTCACGCGGATGCGCGCCTATACATTTGGCATTGGAGGTGCGCTGGCGGGTGCGGCCGGCGTGATGCTTGGCTCGATGTTCTTCGCTTATTTCGAAATGGGCTTTGTCACCGGCATTAAAGGCTTTGTCGCCGCTACCCTGGGCGGGCTCGGCAGTATTGGCGGCGCCATGGTCGGCGGCATTCTGTTCGGCGTACTGGAGACCTACGGCGCCGTCTTCATATCGTCCGCCTATAAGGACGCGATCGGCATGGTTCTGCTGATCCTCCTGCTTCTTGTTTTTCCATCGGGCTTGGCCGGCATTTGGAAGGCGCGCCGATGAATTACCTGCGCGCACAGCTGTCGATCGGGCGGCGCGAGTTGCCAACGCTTGGCCTATTGATTGCCGGTGCTGTACTGCCGCTCGCGAATTTCGACGCTTACACGCTGCATCTTCTAAGCATGATTGCCATCGGCGGAATTCTCGCCCTCGGATTACAGCTGCTGGTAGGCGGCGCGGGTCTTCTTTCCATCGGTCAGGCGGCTTTTTACGGGGTGGGCGCTTACACCTCAGGCCTTCTCACAACGAAGCTCGGCCATCCATTTGTGGTCGGATTCCTTTGCGCCGGTGTACTGGCGGCGATCACCAGCCTGTTGATGGTCCCGATCACGCGCTTGCGCGGAGCCTATCTGGCAGTTGCGACGCTCGGCTTTACGTTGATTGTGCACCTCGTGCTCAAGAACGAAGATTGGCTAACCGGTGGTGCATTCGGCTTGATGAATATTCCAAGGCCTTCGCTTGCTGGAATTGAAATCGTAAGCCCCGTTGCGACCTACTATTTGTGCCTTGTCATTCTTGCACTGGTTGCGATCGCGATGTTACGGCTTCACGACTCGCGTTTTGGCCGCGCGATCGGCGCGATCCGTCAGGACGAAATCGCGGCTCAAGCATGCGGAGTGTCGCTCGTTTATTACAAGAGCGTCTGCTTCGTAATCGCAGCGCTGGTGTCTGGATTTGCCGGCGCGCTTTACGCACACGAGGCGCGTTATCTCAGTCCAAACGATTTCAATTTTCTGAAATCGATGGACATTCTCATCATGATCGTGATCGGCGGCATCGGCAGCGTCGAAGGGGCCATTCTTGGGGCCGCTGTCGTCGTGTTGCTGCCGGAATATCTTCACGTCGTCGACAACTATCGAATGGTGATCTACGGCGCGATTCTGGTCGGGGCGATGTTTGTCGGCACGGGCGGGCTGGCGAGCCCGCTCCAACGGCTGGTCGCAAGAGTAAGCCATGGTCATTGACGCAATCCGTCTTACGGCACGGGGCGTCGGCCGTCGGTTCGGCGGCCTGGTGGCCGTTGACGACGTCAATCTCGATGTCCAGAGCGGCGTGGTGCATGGGCTGATCGGCCCGAATGGTGCTGGTAAGACGACGATGCTCAACCTGATCGCCGGTGCGCTTCGCCCGTCGAGCGGCACAATCCTGTTCGAGGGCGACGACATCACGGCCTGGTCAAGCGCCAAGCGAGGCGTGGCAGGTATCGCGCGCACGTTCCAGAATCTGCGGCTTTTCACCGAGATGACGGTGCTGGAGAACGTGATGCTTGGACTGCACGGGCGTAGTCGCGCCGGCGTGTTTGCTGCGCTGCTGCGGACTCCTGGTCAAATTGCGGAAGAACGCCAAATCCGCGAAACCGCGCTTGAGACGCTCGACTTTGTCGGCATTGCCCATCTCGCTGATACTCCTGCATCCAGCCTTGCTTACGGCCATCGGCGGCTGGTGGAGATTGCCCGCGCGATGGCGGGTTCGCCGTCTTTGTTACTGCTGGACGAGCCGGCCGCGGGTCTGACGCGCGGCGAGGCGCGCGAACTTGTCAGGCTGATTGCCCGCATTCGTGACCGTGGGCTCACCGTGATCTTGGTCGAGCATCACATGGACGTGGTGCTCAATAGTTGCCAACGGATCACCGTTTTGCATCACGGTCGCAAGCTTGCCGAAGGCTCATCGGCCGAGATCCAGCGGCACCCGGAAGTGATCGAAGCCTATTTTGGCGGCGCATTGCCGGCGGTGGCTCATGGCTGACGCGCCGATGTTGGAGATCGACAATCTCGTCGTGGACCACGGTCAGGTGAAATGCCTGCGCGGCATTTCTCTATCGGTCGCGGTCGGCGAAATCGTCACGTTGATCGGCTCGAACGGTGCCGGCAAAACAACAACTCTGAAAACTATTTCCGGTCTCTACAGGCCGAGGAGCGGCGAGATCAGATTCAAGGGGGAGCCGATCCACACCCTCAAGCCGGATGCGATCGTCGCCCGAGGCGTTGTTCAGGTTCTCGAAGGCCGACGCATTTTTCCCGAATTGAGTGTTGAGGACAATCTCAGGGTTGCCGCGCATCTGATGCCGGATCGTTCACAGATGGCGGCAGAGATGGCCAAGGTATTCGAGCGCTTTCCACGGCTCAAGGAGCGCCGCCGCCAGGATGGTGGCACGCTGTCCGGCGGCGAGCAGCAAATGCTTGCGTTCGGCCGCGCGATGATGGCGCGTCCGCGTCTTTTACTGCTCGACGAGCCGACGCTCGGATTGGCTCCGATCGTCGTCGCCGAAATCATGCGCACGGTCGTCGATCTCAAGAATGCAGGCATCACGATTCTTTTGGTTGAGCAGAATGCGCGGTTTGCTCTGAGCATCGCGGACCGCGGCTATGTCATCGAAACAGGCGAAATTCTCGCGTCGGACACGAGTGTCAATCTCGTCAAAGACCCGCGGGTGATGAGCAGTTATTTGGGCCTCGAGATTGCAAGTACTTCCCACTGAACCAGAAAAATGGAAAGGACCTGAGCTATGCATCTAAGTCGTCGATTGCTTGCGCTTTGTCTCGGCTCCGCGATGTTGCTCGCGGCCGGAGGGGGCCTTCAGGCCGCCGATCCAATCAAGATCGGACTGTTCGTGCCGCTCACCGGCGGCGCGGCCCCGACCGGCAACGATATTCGTGAGGCGGTGACGATCGCCGTCAATGAAAAGAACGCCGCCGGCGGCGTCCTTGGCAGCAAGATCGAGCTCATCGTTGCCGACGACGCGATGAAGCCTGACGAAGCGGTCAATATCGCCCGCCGGTTCGCGACCCGTGACAATGTTCTGGTCGCGATCGGCAGCGTGACCAGCCCGGTCAGCCTTGCGGCGGCGCAAGTCTTCCGCGAAGCTCACGTGCCGCACATTGTCGTGACCTCGACTGCCCAGGTCATCACGACACAAGGCAATGAATGGGTGTTTCGCTCGGCGGCGCCCGATACCAAGCTGATCAACGACGTCGTCGACTTCATCGCGAAAAAGATGCCGAACGTGAAGAAGTTCGCGTTGCTTTCGGTCAACGACGACTTCGGCAAGGGCGGCATCAACACCTTCAAGGCCGCCGCGCAGAAGGTCGGCCTGGAGATCGTCGGCGAAGAGCGCTTTGCCACCGGCGACCTCGACTTCACCGCCCAGCTCACGCATATCCGCGACATGAAGCCGGATGCGATCTTCGAATGGACGCGTTACACCGAGGGTTCGCTGGTTGCGCGCCAGATGCAGCGGATGGGAATGAACAACATTCCGCATTTTGGCTCGGATTCGTTTGCTGCGCCGAAGTACATCGAGCTATCCGGCGACGCAGCCAACGGCGTGATGTATCCGAGCCCCTACAGCCCTGCGATTAGCTCCGGAACGCCGCAGGCGCAGGCCCTGATTCAAAAGGTCAAGGCCGCCTATAACAAGACGCCGAACTACAACCACGTCCAGGCTTACGACGCAGCCCAGATCGCAATCAGCGCGATCGAACGCGCCGGCAAGGCCGACCGAACCGCCGTGCGCGACGCGATCCGCAAGACGGATTTCCAGAGCCCGCGCGGGCACTTCACGTTCGACCAGAAGGGCGATCCGACGTTCGATACGACGATCGTCAAGGTGGTCGATCAGAAGGAAACGGACGCGCGCAAATAAGCGCGTCTTACAATTCAAGGCAGCATGTCATAACAGGACGACATCCCGGGGTACGCTGATGGATGACATTGCGTTTGCAACGGCGGTCTCTCTCGCGCAAAAAATTCGCGCGAAAGAGATCGGCTGCCTGGAATTGCTCGATCACTATCTAAAACGTGCAGAGCGCTATAATCCCGAGCTCAACGCCATCATCGCGTGGCAGGTCGACAAAGCTCGCGATCGGGCGCGCCAGGCTGATGCGGCGTTGGCACGCGGTGAGTCTTGGGGCCCGCTTCACGGCATTCCAATGACCGCGAAGGAATCCTTTGATATCGAGGGATTGCCGACCACCTTCGGCAATCCCGCTTTTGCCAAGAACATCGCTACGAACAACGCGGCGCTGGTCGAGCGCGTGCTCGGCGCCGGCGCGGTGATCTACGGCAAGACCAACGTGCCGTTTATGCTGATCGACTCGCAGACCTATAACGACATTTACGGTACGACGAACAATCCATGGGATCTCAAGCGGGCGCCGGGCGGATCATCCGGCGGCGGTGCGGTGGTCCTGGCGACGGGTCTCGCTGCGCTCGAGGCTGGCAGCGATATCGGCGGCTCGCTGCGCAACCCCGGCCATTATACGGGCACGTATGGCCACAGGACGACATACGGGGTGGTCTCTTACCGTGGACACGCCCCGCCAGGCATTAAGACTCCGACCGACATGTCCGTTGTCGGCCCGTTGGCGCGAGACGCCAGTGATCTCGCACTGGCGATGAGCGTGATGGCGGGGGCTGACGGTCTTGCTGCTAATGCTTGGCGGGTCGAACTGCCGCCGCCACGGGCGAAGCGTCTCAAGGATTTCCGCGTTGCCGTCTGGGCCTCATCCCCTCTTTCGGCAGTGTCCGACAGTATCGTCCAACGCCTAAATGCAGCGGTTGAAGCCGTCCGTCGCGCCGGCGCGGCAGTGAACGAGACTGCAAGGCCACAATTCGATCCGGCAGAGTCGCACGCGACCTACATGAAGCTGCTGCGCGCCGCGACTTCGGCGCGCGCGCCCGATTCAGTTTTCGAGGAGCAGAAGAAGATCGCCGCGACTGTGTCACCCGACGACCGCAGTCATCGTGCTGCGACGGCGCGTGGCGCAACGCTTTATCACCGGGAGTGGCTCGCGGCGGACGAGGCGCGTTTTCGATTCCGGCAGGCTTGGCACGATTTCTTCAAAGACTACGATGTCGTGCTGACGCCGATCGCCGCGACTCCGGCATTTCTGCATGATCAAAATCCGGATCGCGACCAGCGTAAAATGTTGGTCAATGGCAACAAGGTTGCCTACACCGACCAACTGTTTTGGGCCGGGCTGGCAACGATGCCGTATTTACCCGCCACCGCCGCTCCGATTGGCTTTGTCGACGGTCTTCCGGTCGGCATGCAGATCATCGGCGCGGAAGGCAACGACCTCACAACGATCGAATTCGCCAGACTGCTGGCGGCGGAGATCGGCGGCTTTGTGCCGCCACCGAACTACATCTCGTGACCTGATTAGCTGGGGCCAATGTCAGGCCTCAGCTCATTTTATTGCTCCTCAATAAGATTGACTCCTGTTCAAACCGCCCGATAGCATCCGAACTGCCATTTGGGGACTTCGCATGCTCGATCGATCTGCACGGGAGACCGTCTGCGCCGCCGTTGATTCTCTCGAGGACGAGATGGTCAAGCTGGGACTTGATCTCGGCAACATCTACGCCCCGCTGGGCAAGGAAAAAGAGGCCGGCGACTACGTCTTCAACTGGATGGCAGGCAACGGATTCCGTCCGGAGCGGATTGGCGTCTATGAGGACCGCTTCAACGTCGTCGGCAGGGTGACCGGGACTGGCGGGGGCGCCAGCCTGGCCTTCAACAGCCACCTCGACACCATCATGTCGCGCGAGGATACCGCGCGCTTCACCGACGCCGCCGACCGCATTTATCACGAGACCTGGCTCGACGGTGGCAAGCTCTATGGCTATCCGCTCGTCAACTGCAAAGGGCCGATGACGTGCTGGCTGATCGCTGCCAAGGCGTTGCAAAAAGCCAATGTGCGCCTGAAGGGCGACATGGTGCTCACCGCCGTTTGCGGTGAACTCTGCGGCGATACCGTCGACGAATTCCAGGGACACGATTATCTCGGTAACGATATCGGCACGCGTTTCGCGATCACGCATGGCGCGCTCGCGCATTATGCGCTGGTCGCGGAAGCGACGAACTTCAAACCGGCATGGGTCGAGGCCGGAAAACTCTATGTGAAGATCACCGTCTTCGCGGGTCCGTCGCGCTACACACCTTATGTGCAGCGGCCGCAGCCAATCCTGAAAAATCCGAATGCGATCGCCCGCATGGCCAAGCTCGTCGAGGCAATCGAAGAATGGGCGGACGGCTACGAGAAGCGCTATACGAAGAGTTACAGCGGCGGTACGGTTGTTCCGAAGGCGGTGATCGGCGCCATTCGCGGCGGCGTTCCGTTCAAAGTCTATCGTATCCCTGAGCTTTGCTCGATCTATCTCGACATCCGGCTTAATCCGGATACGCAACCGCTCGCGATCCAGGATGAGCTTGAGGCGGTCGTCCGCAAACTCGATCTGAAAGCGGAAGTACGACCGTTTCTCTACCGTCGGGGCTTCAATGCCGAGGGCATCGAGCCGCTGAGAGATTCACTCGAAACCGCGCACCAAGCGATTATTGGCAAACCGACCGAGCCCCCAGGGGCTCCCGAATGCAGCATGTGGCGCGATACGAATCCGTACAACGAGCTCGGAATTCCGTCGTTGACCTACGGCTGCGGAGCCGGAGCGGGTGGCGGCAACACGTATTTCACCGTCACTGACATGATCAAGACTGCAAAAATCTATGCGCTGACGGCGATGGAGCTGTGCAATCAAAAAGTAAGCGCAACATAACTTCCACCCGGAGAGGGTTCACTGGGGGCGACCGGTGATCAAGGCGAAAGGGAGGAAAGTAATGACGAAAATTTCTAATGTGCTGGCGAGCCTGTTGCTTGGTACGGCATTGATAACCGGCGCCCATGCCGCTGACGTCAAGACCATGTCGCTCATTACCATGAATGACACCCCGCAGCTGCTCGAGGTCAAGGAGGGCTTGATCAAAGGTCTCGCCGACCAGGGCTATGTCGAGGGGAAGAACCTCAAGGTCGACTTCAAGAGCGCGCAGGGCAATTTTGGCACGGCGCAGCAGATTGTTCGCCAGTTCATCGGCGAAAAGCCCGACATTATCGTTACGATTACAACGCCGACCAGTCAGGCGGCGGTTGCGGCGACCAAAGACATCCCGATCATCTTCACGACGGTCACCGACCCGGTGAAGTCGAAGCTGGTGCCCCAGATAAAGCACCCCGGCGGCAATGCCTCCGGAATTTCGGACGTGGTGCCGACGGAACTCCAGCTCAATGTCATCAAGGAAATCCTCCCGAACCTGAAAACGCTTGGTCTTGTCTACGACCCGAGCCTCGATAACGCGCGATCGACTGTTGAGAGCGTCAAAGCGGTCGCTCCACAGATGGGCTTCAAGACAGTCGAGTCGCCGGCCATGGGCATCAACAACGTGCCGGGCGCGGGGCAAGCCTTGGTAGGCAAGGTCGATGCGATCTTTGTGCCGAACGACACGACCGTCTATGGCGCATTTGAATCGCTGGTGAAGGTCGCGCAGGACGGCAAGGTTCCGATCTTCACGGCGGAACGGCGCAGCGTGCAGCGTGGTGCTGTTGCGACCGTGGGCTTCGACTTCGTCGACATGGGCCGAAAGACAGCCGACATGGTGGTCAAGGTCTTCAAGGGAACGCCGCCCGGTGAGCAGGATGTCCAGTATATGAAGGACATTCCGGGCTCCCTTGCTCTTTATGTGAACAAGGAGTCGGCGGAGAAGATGGGCGTTAAGTTGCCGCCCGAACTCCTCAAGCGGGCCGCTCAGGTTTTCTGACCTTATCCAACGGCGGACATTGCTTTTGAGTCTCTATGCGTTTATCGGCGCGCTCGAGACGGGATTGGCGTTTTCGATCGTTGCGTTAGGGGCATTTCTCACCTTTCGGGTGTTGAATTTTCCCGATCTAACGGTTGAAGGCTCATTCCCGCTCGGGGCGGCCGTATGTGCCAAGCTGATGGTCAGTGGAGTCGATCCGTGGTCGGCGACATTGATCGCCTGCCTTGTCGGCTGCTTCGCCGGCTTTGCGACAGCCTTCCTCAATCTGAAGCTGCGTATCCTCAATATCCTCGCCGGTATTTTGACCGCGATCGCGCTTTATTCGGTCAATCTCCGCATCATGGATCGGCCAAATATCGGCCTGATCAACATGACGACGGTCTATACGCCGTTCGAACGCTTCGTCCCGTCACTTTGGACGCCGATGATGCTACTTGCGATCGTCGTGGTGATCGTAAAGCTGTTGATCGACCTGTTTCTCGCGACGGGCCATGGCCTGGCGATGCGCGCAGCCGGCGCCAATGCGCGGATGGCGCGGGCAAACGGCATTCGCGATAGCCGGATGATCATAACTGGCCTCGCCATCGCCAATGCATTGACCGCGCTGAGCGGCGCATTGTTTGCCCAAATGCTCGGCGCGGCCGACGTATCGATGGGTATCGGCGTTATCGTCGTTGCGTTGGCAGGTGTTATTGGCGGCACCGCGCTAATGCCGTCGCGGCTCATTCCCTTGTTAACGCTTGCGTGCGTGCTCGGATCGTTGCTCTATCGTCTCGCTTTGACGCTCGCGCTAAGTAGCGACGCCATTGGTCTCACGGCCTCCGACGTCAATCTGGTGACGGCGATTCTGGTTGCCATAGCGCTGTGGATTCCAGTCAGGAAGACGGCGTCCGCGAGGCATCGATGATTACCGTCGAGAACCTTGGAGTTGTCTTCAATCGAGGAACGGCGCTCGAGAATCGCGCGCTGCACGACATCAACCTTTCCGTCGCTCCAGGTGAATTCGTCACCGTCATCGGTTCAAACGGCGCCGGCAAATCCACCCTCCTTAACCTGCTCGCGGGCGAGTTTGCGCCGAGCACGGGACGCATCTTTATCGGCGGAAAGGACGTTACATCTTGGCCAGTTTACCGCCGGGCCAGCATGCTCGCGCGCATGTTTCAAGATCCGCGGGCCGGTATCTGCGAAGATATGTCGATCATCGAAAATATCGCGATCGGCGCGGCCAGAACAAATCCGCGCGGGTTTGGCTTTGCGGTCGATTCGACTGTTCGCGAGAAAGCGGTCGAGCGGCTGTCGATGCTCCAGCTGGGCCTTGAGAGGCGGTTAAACGACCGCGTCGATATGTTGTCTGGCGGGCAACGCCAGGCCCTGTCGCTGATCATGGCGACACTCGGCATGACCAAGGTGTTGTTGCTGGACGAGCATACGGCGGCGCTCGATCCCGCTGCGGCAGAGCTCGTGATGAATCTGACACGCGATATTGTGCAGAAATTTTCGATTACGACGGTGATGGTCACGCATAGTATGCGACAGGCGCTCGATTTCGGTACGCGCACCATCATGCTGCATCAGGGACAGATCATCCTTGATATTTCCGGAGCTGAGCGGGCGTCGATGACGGTCGAACGGCTCGTTGGCATGTTCCGGCGCAGGGAAGGCGCTGAAATCTCGGACGATCAGCTGCTTCTCGGCTAAGGTTATTTCGTCAGGCGACGGAAAAGCCGGCGGGGATTCTCATCGGCAATTGCGGTGATCTGTGCGGCGCCAAAGCCGGCCGCGCGCAGGCTTTCGATCGGTGTGAGGTCGGCCGGCGGGAAAGAATAGTCGGTCCCGAGCACCAGTTGCGACACTCCTGCAAAATCGCCCAGAAATTTCATTGTCTTGGGGGAATGCACGATGGTGTCGTAGACCATCGTCGCGGCGTAGGCCGATGGCGGCTTCTGCGCAACGTCGCCTTGCGCGGCCTTGTCCATGCGAGCATGCATAATATCAAAGCGGCCGGCGAGGTAGGGAAATGCACCGCCGCCATGCGCGAGCACCAGTGTCAGGGACGGAAAGCGATCCAGCACGCCTGAAAAGAGAATAGAGCCGATGCCGAGCGTCGTATCGAACGTGTAGTTGGCGATTTGGGCCAGGCCGAACTTGCCGGCGCGGGGGAACGGGACAGTCGCCACAGGGTGAATCATGACGGGAAGGTGCAACGCAACGGCGCGTTGCCAGAACGCATTAAGATCAAACTCGCCAATGTTCTTGCCTTCGACATTTGCCGGAATCATCACCGCTACTGCGCCCAAGGATGCGGCGCGGTCCAATTCCGATGCCGCATCAGCACCGTTAGGCAGAGGCACTGAAGCGACGAAACTCATCCGTCTCGCATTTTCATCGCACCATTCGGCGAGTGTGTCGTTGAGCATGCGATGCCAAAGAACACACTGCTCGTGCGGCAGACCGTACCCGTAAATATCGGGCCATGTGGCTACGAATTGCCGATCGAGCTTTTGTGAGTCCAGCCAGGCAAAGCGAGCCTCGGCGCTCTCGACAAGCTTCGGAAAGAACGGCCTGACCTTGAATCCGTAAGAAAATGCCAATGCCGGCGTGCTGCCCGCACCATCGATGACATTCACGCCGAGTTGGGAGCTGTCGCGCCGGGCTCGGTCGATCAGACTTCGGGGCACATAGTGAGCGTGGGTGTCGATTGACATTGACCATGTGCCTCGGTTTGAAAAACTACAGCCGCAGCAGGCGCTTCGCGTTGCCGCTGGCGATCTTGACCTTGTCGTCGTCGGAAATCGGTGCGTGGCCCAGCCATTCCACGCCAGGCTTGTTGTCGGCGACGAACGGCCAATCGACGGCAAACAGGATGTGATCGACTCCCATTTCCGTCATGCAACACTGGAGCGGCGCGTCGGCAAAGAACCCGCTGGTTGTGATCCAGAAATTCCGGCGGAAGATGCCACGGAAATCCAGATTTTTGCCGCCGGGGCGTCGCAACGCGGAATCAACCCGCCAACTCAGGAATGGCAATGTTTCGCCGAGATGACCGAGGATGATCTTGAGTTTCGGGTGCTTTTCGAACACATCCGAAAGAATGAGACGAATGGCCTGCGTGGCTGCCTCAACCGTGTAGCCCCAGGCCGGCCGCGCCAAGAGCGGAAAGTCCTTGGCATAATCTTGATAATAAGCCTCCATCACACGCGGGTCAGGTGTCGATGGATGGAAATAGATCGGCACGTCGAGAGCCTCGGCACGCTCATAGATCGGCCAGTATTTCGGCAGGTCTAGAAATTCGCCATTCGACAATCCGTGGAGCATGGCGCCCTTCAGGCCCAGCTTCGTGACGGCGCGCTCGAGCTCGTCGGCAGCCTCCTTTGCGGAGGCCGTTGTCGGCACGGCGGCAAAACCGGCAAAGCGCTTGGGATTCGCCTTAACGCGCGCAGCCAACCGGTCATTTGCAGTTCGTGTCACAGAGACGGCAATCTCGGCGGGAAGCTTCTGTGCTGACGGCGAACCGTGCGACAGCACCTGCATGTCGATGCCGGCCTCATCCATCTGCTTTATCCGGATGTCGCCGAAATCGTTAAGCCACTTATCGATTTCGAGACCCTTGGGCGCTTCCGGGCCTTTGAAATACTGGGTGACCTCAGGGTCCCAATAATGTTCCTCGATCGCAATCACCTGGCAGTTCGGCTTTGACAACATAATAAAGTTTCCTGACGTGATGATGTGCGAGTCCAGCAGGCCTGCTACCGCCCCTCGTGGCTGCTTAGAGGGCCCGAGCCGGCACCCTGGCGCCCAAGAATGGCTTTGGCCCCGTTCCGGGCCGCCTTCGCCGATCCATCCATGGCGCCGTCGATATCGGTGCCGATATGGAGCGCAATATTTATCCTTTGCGCGACAACCCGCTTGCTCTGGAGATTCCCGGCGTAGAACATCTGGTCACCGGCGTGTCTAGCCCAACCAGGATGTGCGCCCTCATCAGGCGGCGAGAAACCGGGGATTTTCAACGTATAGTCCTGGAAGGCGGTAATTCTATATTGTTAAATTCATCTTGATTATTATCAAAGTTCAAGCCTTATGCAAGAATGTCTTGTCTAGAAGGCCCACTCCCTGTGCGCGCCTAGGACTGGTGGCAGTTACGCCGACGCTCGTCGCAACTTCGTGCGGCAAGGAAATTCGCTTCGCCCGGGATAACGCTACAAACGTTGTCTGAGGCAAATGGTGTTAGCCGAGGATCAGTCTGTCGAGCGCGGATAGGGGTGCAGATCGTCCGCTCGGCGTCATGATGTCCGGCGTCGTTCGTGCGAACCGGCGGGTGAAAGAAGTTAGTTGTCCGCGCACGGCGAGTCCCCCCAGGCTCGCCACGCAAATGCGAGATTCTGATTGCTGCGCAAATTTTTTCAACTGGGGCTAGGTTCTCAATAAAGATTCAAATCGAGTATTATTTATTTTGACGACGATTGCTGTCTACTACAGCACGCCGAATTTTGCGAAAGCGTCCGAGACCCTTCCTCCCGCCTTAAGAAAGCGTCGAACTTCGCTCTCGCCTTGAACCTTCTCCCAGGCTGCAGTGATCACCCGTTCGGCAATGGATGCTGGAACGACCACGACCCCGTCAACGTCTCCGAAAATCAGGTCGCCAGGTGAAACATCAATTCCCCCGCACCTGATCGGCGCGTTGATTTCGACAACGTCCATGCGGCCGAGCGAGTCATAAGGTGTGAGACCGGCGCCGAAGGTCGCAAAACCGAGACCGACGATCTCCTGATAGTCTCTGACGCCACCATCCGTCACGACACCGCGGGCCCCCCGGCTCTGCGCTGCGCTCGTCAGGAGTCCACCCCACGCGGCAGAGAGTTCGCTTGTCGCGCATTGGCTCACCAGAACCTGGCCGTCTTTCAGGCCGTCGACGACTTTCATCTCCAATTCGAACGGTCTTGCCGGAATCTCGGTGATGGCGATGAAACGCGCAGTAACTGCTTCTCCCCATAATCGCATGGATGGCGTCAGTGGCCTGATCGTCGGGCTCATGCATTGCCGGCGCACCTCCATCGCGTCCATCACATCCATCAGGACGCTGGAAAAGCAACTCGCGAGCTTTTGATCATGCTGAAGATATCTCATGACACGCGCCCCGGATTGATGTCGTCAACGACACTCGACAATCGTGCCTGCGATCGAATTGAATCGGATCCATACCGGTTCATCGGCCCTTATCTCTTGCGAGGACATAGTGTGGCTCCGCCACCTCGTATCGCCCACTTGAATGAAGTATTCGGTCAGATCACCGAGAAAGATACGCTGGATTACGCGCCCTTGGAACGTATTTACGCCGTCCGGCGGCTCCGTGTTTGAAATCGTCAGATCGATCGGTCGTACGGACAGGCCTACCTTGTTGTCCGCAGGAATTCGAGCATAAACAGTATCGGTCAGGTAGCCCTGAACGACGCCGAGTCCCGGCACCTCGACAGAGCCCATAGTCTGCTCTCGTCCGACAAGGCGGCCCTCGATCATGTTTGTGACACCAAGAAAATTCGCGACGAACTTCGACAGCGGCCGCCGATAGACCATTTCGGCCTTGCCTTGTTGCTCGATGACGCCGTCACGCATCACGACCAGAATGTCGGCGAGGACCATGGCTTCCGCCTGATCGTGGGTGACGTAGATCGACGTGATCTTGAGTTGGCGCTGAAGCAGCTTGAGCTCGACACGCATCTGCTCACGCAACGTTGCGTCGAGATTGCTCAAAGGCTCATCAAGCAGCAGAAGCGAGGGTTCGACCACGACGGCTCGCGCAAGTGCAACACGCTGCTGCTGGCCGCCGGATATTTCCGAAGGATAACGTGCGCCCAACTGTCCGAGGCGGACGAGATCAAGAGCCCCTTGGACGCGCCGGCGAATCTCCTCGCGGGGAAGCCGCCGAACCTCGAGTCCATAGGCAACGTTTTCAAATACGGTCTTATGGGGCCAGACCGCATAGCTTTGGAACACCATGCTCAGATTACGCTGCTCTGGCGGTAGTCCCCAGCCCGGTCCTGCGACGGTTTTGCCGTCGACTTCGATGGTGCCGCGGTCCGGGTTGAGCAACCCGGCGATCATTCGAAGCGTCGTGGTCTTGCCGCATCCGCTGGGTCCAAGAAGAACGAGCATCTTGTTCTCATCAAGATCAAGATTGAGCCCACGGATAACGGTCGTTTCAGTCGCGTCAAAAGCCTTGTCGACGTCTTTCAGTCGAAGTTTGATCACAAAGTCATGCTCCTTATTGTCTGTCCTGCCACGGTCTTATGTGTTTGGATTGATCACATTTCTGCCGAATAGCCCGTAGCCGCCCCCAATTGCGATGCCATTGATGGCAAGGAGAATGACGGATAGTGCGGCAACCGAGCCCCAGTCGGATGCGTAATAGACGTCCATAATTGCGGTCGGAATGACCGTTGTCTTCGAGGTGTAAAGCAGGACCGACGCGCTCAGCTCACGCAGCGAGTTGGCGAATACAACAATCCATCCCGTCAACAGCCCACCGCGGATGAGGGGGGCGGTGATGTGCCGTAATACGGTCAGGTTTGAAGAGCCAAGAACGCGTGCCGCGTATTCTAAGTCGATATGGACAGTCGACAAAGCGCTGCTGCACGTCATGAATGCGTAAGGAAGATTTTTTGTCAGATAGGCAAGCACAAGAATCGTCAGGGTGCCATAGAGCGAAATCCAACCTCCGCTGTAAGCGGCAACAAGACCGACGGCGAAGACCATCGAAGGAACGACCAGAGGCAATGTCGCCAAAAAGCCGATCAGTCCGCTGAAGGACACGAGTTTCCGCTTCGCGATAAACGCCGCCAGCAGCGCCAAGATGACTGCAGCGCTGGCGGCGATAACAGACGTCAGCAGGCTGTTTTTTATCGAGGGAATGCCGTCGATGTAATCGAACAAGACATAGCTGTAGTGCGAGAGCGTCAGGTTGTTCCAGGAAAATGCCCCTTCGGTTTGCCGATAAAGCGACTTGGCGACGAGAACGATGTTCGGAAGGATGAACGTTAGTAAAACGATCATGGCCGCATAAGCGAATGCGGGCCATCGCCAGCCACCGAGGGTATGCCGTTGTCGGCGGCTTGCCTTCCCTTGGATTGTTCCGAATGTTCTGCGACCAATCACGGCGCGTTGGACCCACAGCAACATGACAGTAATGAGAATAAGAGGGAGGGACAGGGCCGCTGCGACTGCGACCTGGGGAGGATACTCAAACAGCGCCCAGACCTGCGTCGTCACGACGTAGATGCGAGCCGGAACGCCGATGACAGCCGGTGCGCCGTACAAGGCAAGCGACTCGAGAAACGTCATGATGAAGCCGGCAATGATGGCCGGCAGCGCCAGCGGCAGGGTAATAGTCCAGAAGACTCGTGGACCGCCAGCACCCAAAAGTCTCCCAGCCTGTTCCATATCGGAATCCGTGGCCTCGAATGCATTGTGCATGAAGATAAATGCCAGCGAATACACGGTACTGGTCGATACGATCATGAGACCGTGCATTGAAAAAATATTGATGAATCCGGCATCTGATCCGGTAAGACTCATCCACGTGGTATTGAGCAGGCCGGCATTTGGTCCTGCGAGCAGGACCCACGACAGCGCGTTCACAAAAGCCGGAACAGCAAAATTTCCAAGAACGCAGATACGGATTGTCCGTCTGAAAGGAATGTCGGTCTGGCTGATGAGCCAGGCCAGCGAAGTCCCGATGATCATAGAGAATATCGATGTGACGCATCCAATCAGCAGTGAATTCAGGATCGCACTCTGGAATCGCGTCACGCGAAACAATTGAACATAATTCGCAAACGAAAGGCCTGAAGGTGTCGTGATGCTGGCGGCGACCAAATAGTAAACCGGGACAAGCACGAGAACCGCCAGGACAAGAGTCGTTGCGATCCAAAGGACGCCCGGAACCAGGGTGCTCAGCGGGCGATACGACGTAGGTAACTGAGGCGAAAGACTCTGCATTAAATGCCGATCGTCATTAAAGAGGCCGTCAGGGAAACGTCAGGCGTCTCCAGTCATTTTCCGGAGGATGTCAACGTCCAAAAATAGAAGGACGCCGGGCGCCGAAGGATAATCCCGCTTCGGCGCCCGGAGCTCTCTAACCGCCGAAGATTTCAGTGAACTTCTGAGTGCCGTCTGGCAGCCATTTCTTGAATTCATTGATGTCGGTATCGATAAGCTTCGACTTCTTGAGGTCGGGGTATCCGGCCGGCAGCTTGACGTCGGGGCTATCGATTGATGCCGCGTCGCCACCGGCGACGTAGATCGACTGGCCTTCGGGCGAGAGAAGCCAGTTGACGAGAACCTTCGCGGCATTCGGGTGGGGGGCTTTGGCGAGGATTGCCACGGGACCCGCCAGCATGAAGACGCCGTCTTCCGGCAGCACCGCATCGATCATCGGCAGATGTTGGACCTGTGCCGTATGAACCTGTGAATAGTCGCACATCATGATCAAGCGCTCCCCGCGCGCGACGAGCTCGTTTTGGGTGCATGCTTGCATGGTCAAGATGTCGTTCTTCTGCAGAGCCTTGAAGTAGTCCCAACCGTACATCTTCACGAGATTGTAGGCGATCAGCGCGGTGTCGCCGCTCGACTTGATGTGCCCCTGAACGATCTTGCCCTTGAATTTCGGGTCTGTGAGGTCTTTCCAGGTTTTAGGAATAGCGTCGCCCTTGAGTCGGTCCTTGTTGTAGTTCAGCGATGTCAACTCGAGCTTGACCGCGTGCCAATAGTTTTCGGGGTCGTAGAGCTTTGGACCGCGGAGGAGCTTTACAGTGTCTGGCTTGAACGGCTGCAGCATGCCTTTCGTCTTCATGTCGATGAAATGACTCATCACCGACGTTTCGACGACATCCGCAGCGTTGACGCCCAGATCGAATTCCTGCATCGCTCGGTTGAAAATCAGGCTTGAGCTCAGGCGCAGGATATTGACCTTGATGCCATATTTGGCCTCGAAGGGAGCCTTGAGCTGGTTGGCCATGACAAGGTCAGCCGAAGTGTAATATGTCACCTGTCCCTCGGCCTTCGCGGCGGCCAGGATGGCCGGGGTGATGCTGCTTTCGGCGGAACGCGCCGGCAAGGACGACGTCATTGCCATCACCGCCAGGGTCGAGAGTGCCAGTACGCTGGAGCCGAGCCTCTGCTGGCCAAGCGTTCTCGTAATTCTGTTCATCATCGTCTCCCCTTGCGTCGATAATCTCGGAATTTCATCCGCGCTCGCCGACGCTATCGGCGCGGATGACTAGTAAGAGAATCCAAAGGAATCTGCCGACGCGATCTGAAATGGCCGGATACCACCTCGTGCGTGCTCGGCTTCATGACGCGTACGTCCTCCGTGCCCGGCGCGTTCGCCTGGCACGGATATCAGCAGTCGAGCCTCCCGGCACAAATGTCGTCGGCAGAAGGATCTCCGACGCCGTGAAGCGGCCATTGGTCAGGCGGTGCAGCAATTCGGTGCCGGCGCGCGCGCCGATGTCATAGGCGGCCGAAGCAACACTGGTCAGAACGGGATCGGTGTAGAGACGAAATTCGAACGCGTTGAAGCCGGCGACCATAACGTCGTCGGGTATTCGATGACCGCGATCAATGAGCAGACGCATCGCGGCAATGCCCATCTGGTCATTGCCTCCAAGAACCGCGTCCGGCAGCGTGCCATCGTCAAGATAGGTGCTCAGGGCGGCGCGGACATCATGAAAGTTCTCGCCACAATGCACGACGTTCAGCGAAGCACGCGTCATCTGCCGCAACACGCTTTCAATGCCGCGTTGGCGTTCGGCGATGGCCGGCCAGGATGGCTTGGGCGCCAGGTAGACGAAACGCCGCGCACCGAGACTGACCAGGTGTTGAGCCAGATGCCGTGCGCCTCCGAAATTGTCTTGTCGAATGAAACAGATGTCCTCGGCCGGTTGCCTGGGAGCTTTCGACTCGAGAACAACCAGGGGCTGGCCCAGCGTCACGAGGCGCGCAATGTGTTCCTTGCAACTATCCGCTGCGCCGGACAAAAGAACGCAGAGGCCGTCGGTATCGAAGCGCCGAAGAAAAATCGCGTCCCGTAACGCCTGGGGCGGCGTGCCTTGAACGAGAAGGCCATAACCGCGTTTGCTCAGGAAATTACTGAGCCCCGCGACCAGATTGGTCGTGAACGGATCTGCGAGATAGGTCGGCGATTCATCGACGATCAGAATGCCGATGGTCAGCCGCTCATCGAGCCGCAGGCTCCGTCCAGCCGAATAGGGACGATAGTTCAGTCTCGCGATGGCGTCTTCGACGCGCTTCCGCGTGCCAGCGCTCATCATTTTGAAGCGGCCATTTACAACATTAGAAACAGTCATAACCGAGACTCGCGCGGCAGCTGCGACATCAGAGGCGGTGCATCGTTTCATTGGTAATCCCAGTTTTCTTTATCGTTAAAGACAAGCTACATATCGGGGCCGCACTGGGCGGCGGTATTCAAAGGATTTGTGCCGATATGCAGAACAGCACTGCGGCCGCGCTGAACCAGGGGCGTTCGGGATTGATCGAACGCATCCATCAGCAGCTATTCGTTTCCGTTCTTTCCGACATGCTTGACTCTGTTGGCTGCCGTAATCAAGCGTTGCCACCGCGCATCCGGGGTCTCGACGATGAACTCATGATGGTGGGGCGGGCGCGCACGGCGCTCTACCACGATATTTATCAGATCGAGCCAGGCAAGAATCCTTACGAACTCGAGATCGCTCTGGTCGACGATCTCAAGTCGGGTGAGATCCCGGTATTTGCATGCGGCGCGACGGGCCGCATCGCTCCATGGGGTGGCCTTCTGACGGCGGCGGCGCGTAACCGTGGCGCTGCTGGGTGCCTTACCGATGGTTGCGTCCGGGACATCAGGGCCATCCGCAATGTGAAATTTCCGGTCTTCCACGGAGGCATCGCCCCGATTGACTCGAAGGGACGCGGGGAGGTCGCAGCGATCGATGTTCCCGTCGAATGCGCCGGGGTGCTGGTACGATCGGGCGACCTGATCGTTGGCGATGCTGATGGTGTTGTGGTCATTCCACGTGAGGTCGAAGACGAGGTGCTTGCCAAGGCATTTGACCGGATCAAGGGCGAGAATGAAACCCAGGCCGCGCTTGCCCGCGGCGAAAAGCTTGCCGACGTGTATCGGCGGCTCGGAGTGCTCTAATCGCGGGGGATTAGCGGTCCATGTCTGCCACAACGTTGTTCGACAAGATCTGGAAGACGCACCTTATTTCACAAGATGAGGACGGTTCATGTATTGTCTATATCGATCGCCATTATATTCATGAAGTAGTTAGTCCGCAGGCATTCGAAGGCCTGCGGACCAACGGTCAAAGTGTCCGCCGGCCGGAAATGACCGTTGCGGTCGTGGATCATGTCGTCCCGACAACAGGGAACCGTGAGGTGATCGAGGACGAGGCGGCGCGTTTGATGAGCGAAACGCTCGAGCGCGATTGCAAGCATTATGGCATTGAATTTTTCTCTCCCGTCGATCGACGCCAGGGAATCGTTCACGTGATCGGCCCCGAGCAGGGGCTGACACTGCCAGGGATGACCATCGCGTGCGGCGACAGCCATACGGCGACGCACGGCGCTTTCGGTTCGCTGGCCTTCGGCGTCAGCACCAGCGATGTACAACATGTTCTTGCCACCCAGACGCTCCGGATGATGCCGCTTAAGAACATGCGGATCACGGCCCAAGGGCGTTTGGGCTTTGGCTGCATGCCCAAGGATCTAATCCTGGCGATCATCGGGAAAATGGGCACTGCAGGCGGCACCGGTCACGTCATCGAATATGCGGGTCCGGCTATCGAGAGCATGTCGATGGAAGCACGGATGACGGTATGCAACATGACCGTCGAGGGTGGCGGCCGCGCAGGGCTCATCGCGCCGGACGAAAGAACGTTCGAATATCTGCGCAACACGGAGAATGCGCCCAAGGGCGAGCTCTGGGACAAGGCCGTGGCGTTCTGGAAGACGCTGCATAGCGATCCCGGCGCGCGGTTTGACAAGGAGATCGTCATCGACGCCACCACGATCGAGCCGCAGGTTTCATGGGGCACATCGCCGGAGAATGTGATACCCATCAGCGGCCGTGTTCCGAATCCAAGTTCGGCTCCCGATGACAAGGTTCGTGGGGCGTGGACCCGCGCCCTCAATTACATGGGGCTTCAGCCCGACCAGCCACTCGCAGATGTTCCGATTGACGTGGTGTTTATTGGTTCCTGCACGAATGCCAGGCTTGAGGACCTTCAAAGTGCGGCTAACGTGGTACGGGGACGTCGCGTTGCCCGGTCGGTTCGGGCCATCGTTGTCCCTGGATCAACCAGGGTCAAGGAGATGGCAGAGGCGATGGGTCTCGATCGAATCTTCACGGACGCCGGCTTTGAGTGGCGTGAATCCGGCTGCTCGATGTGCTTGGGCATGAACAACGATCGCCTTTCACGGGGCCAGCGTTGTGCATCGACATCGAACAGGAATTTCGAAGGACGTCAGGGACCCGGCGGCCGCACTCATTTAATGAGTCCGGCAATGGCTGCAGCCGCAGCAGTGACAGGTCATCTCACCGATGTCCGTATGCTGCTCTCGCAAAGGTAGAATCTGATGCAGAAGTTCGTTCGCCTGGATGGAGTCGCTGCGCCGCTGCCCTTGATAAATGTGGACACCGACAAGATTATTCCTGCCGCGTACCTCAAAGCGATCGAGCGCAGGGGCATCGGCAAAGGCTTATTCGCCGGGATGCGATACTTGCCAGATGGTTCTGAAAATCCGGAATTTGTGCTCAACAAGCCCGCCTATCGTAACTCTAAAATTCTAATTGCAGGCCAGAATTTCGGCTGCGGATCGAGCCGCGAACACGCGCCATGGGCACTTCAGGATTTTGGAATCAGCTGTGTTATCGCCCCGTCCTTTGCCGATATTTTTTACAATAATGCCTTCAAAAATGGAATGCTTCTCATAAGACTTCCGCAGCAGGTCGTCGATCGATTGATGGCTGACGCTGAAAAAGGCGCTAACGCACGATTCAGCATCGACCTCCCATCTCAAACGATCACAACGCCGGACGGGGAGCGCGTCTCGTTTGAAATCGACCAATACCGCAAGAATTGCCTGCTGAATGGTTTGGACGAGGTTGCGATTACGATGAGGAATGAAAAATCAATTTCTTCTTTCGAAGCTGCTCACTTTAGCAATGAGCCTTGGCTGAACCCTGATAGTCGTATGTAAGAAAGATCGAAACTAAGTTGATTGACAACGGATTTTTGGCCGATTGTGAAATTGCAGATCGCCGCGTCGGCTTTTGTCGAGATTTTCTACTTGCGATTACGGTCCAGAAATCAGCAATCATCTGAGATTCATATCGACACCAATATACCGATGTCGCGTCCGACTCCGGTCGGAGTGGATGATGAGACTCTGGATCTTCCGACCGGCACGACTGATGATCGGTAACAGCCACCCTTATTCCGCTGCCGATAACTCTTTGCCTTAGGCCGCGTTCTCATTGCCGAAAATGATTAAATCGTGAGGCGACCAGTGAGCGCGGACACGGGCGCCCTTGACGATCGCCGTATTCGCCTGGTTGCTGATAATTTCCGAAATCACCTGGGGGCCGTTATCCAACCGCACGGTGATCCGGCTGGTCGAACCAAAATAACCAGTTTTGACGACCGTCCCGGGAAACCCTTGTCCCGAGACCTCCGGCAACAGGATTATCTTTTCATATCGCAGCACCGCGGAGATTGGGCTGCCGGCGGAGACCGTGCCGCTCAGGCAGCCGGACAGCCCGAGGCCGTCAATGGTCAAGACACACTGGTTATGCTCGTCCGAACTCTCGAGTTGACCATTCAAAATATTGGCCTGGCCAACAAACTGCGCAACAAAGCGGCTCTGCGGGCGATCATAGATTTCGCGCGGTGTCCCAAGTTGAACGATACGGCCATTCTCCATCACGCCGATCCGGTCGGACAGGGCGATCGCCTCGCTCTGATCGTGCGTCACCAGAATGAAAGTACTGCCAATTTCGCGGTGAATTCGTTTGAGTTCGTCATGCATCTGCAGCCGTAGTTGCAGATCCAACGCACCGAGTGGCTCGTCGAGCAACAGAACCTCGGGATCATTGACCAGTGCGCGCGCGATCGCCACTCGCTGCTTTTGCCCCCCGCTTAATTCATCGATCCGGCGTTGTTCGAATCCCTGCAATCGGACCAGTGCGAGCATCGCACCAACCTTTGCGGCGATGCTGCCCGCATCGATCTTCTTCATCTGCAGGCCAAAGCCGACATTCTCCGCGACCGTCATGTGCGGAAAAAGCGCAAGGTGCTGGAAAATCATGTTAGTTCGTCGCCGGTAAGGCGGGTCGTCGGCCGCGTCGCGGCCGGCGATAAGCACATTGCCCTCTGTTGGCTGCTCGAAGCCGCCGACTATTCTCAACAGAGTGGTCTTGCCGCAGCCACTCGGCCCCAACAGAGAGAAGAACTCGCCGCGGATGACGTCCAGATCGACGGCCTTTAGCGCGAGCGTCTCGCCGAATCGCTTCGTGAGGCCCCGTACCGACACCGATATCTGCGACTGTGCAGCCGCTTGCTCCGCTTTCTTTTCCGGCCTCACAAGCGGCTGCTGGACGACGTGATGGCTCATGCGCTCTTGACGCGGCTCCAGGCCTCGACCCACTCATTGAATTTTGCGGGCTGGCTGATCTGATGAGCCTTCACAGATCCATCAATGATGCCGTACCCGGCCTTCTTCGCTTCTTCGGCCGTGAGGCTCTGCAGCGCGGTCTTGGAGCAGGACAGATAACCGGTCGTCTTGGTCAACTGGCTGGTATATTCGGCGCCCAGCATGGAGTTGATGACAGCGTGCGCCCGGTCCTGATGCGGCGCGTCTTTCGGAATGAAGCCGCCGGAAACGAGGGAAAGAACGCCTTCCTTGCACCACGCGCTGCCGACCGGAAAGTTCTTCTGTTCCAGGTTCGCGCGCATCGGTAATGGGCCATAGGCACAAACGACCTCGCCACTGCCGATCAGGCTGGCTCCTTGTGCAAAGCTGGTCCACATGGTGCGAACGTTCTTCTTCTTCGAGATCAAGAATTTGCTGACCTCCTCGAGCTCGCTGCCTTCCATCGTTTCGGGCTGCTTCTTGCCCAAAAACAGCCCGGCACAGAGAAACATGTGAAGCGCCGAATCGAACCAGGCGATCCGGCCCGCATATTTGTCCTCGAACAGCATCCCCCAGGATTGCGTATAGGGATCCTTTTCGGGCACCTCGCTGGAGTTGAAAAGGACGGTGTCGTACCCGAACGTGCCGGGGACCGCATAGGTCTTTCCGTCGCGCGTAATGTAATTGGACTTGAAAACGTCCGATATATGTTTCGAGTTTGGAATCTTGTCGAGATCGAGCGGCGCGATTTTCTCCTCTCCCGATTTTTCGCCCATGATCGGTTTGCGGGCCACCTCGATCTGCGCATGCATCAGGGTGAATCGCGACGTGCCGCCAGGAGCGAGCAATCGCGAAACCGAATCGGTTACGGTTCTGAACGGAGCGTCGGTGATTTTGACATTGGCTTCACGCTCGACGATCTCTCGAAGGACGGGCGACATTAGGCGGTTCGTCATCAGGACTTCGATTTGGACCGGCGCCTCCGCGACCGAGGGTCGCGCAAACAGCGCAGCTGCGCCGGCGACGCCAATTTTGAGAACGTCGCGCCTTGCCACCAAGCGAGCTTTTCGTCTTGCCCCGCGATTCACTTCGACCTTGGCGTTCATGATCCTTCTCCCTTGCTCATGTTGAAACGACGCGAGTGCGACTTGATGCGGCGAACCCCAGGATCGCAACCGACAGCGTGATGACCATGATGATCACGCCCACAGCGGGCAGAAATGGCGCCGCCTGTTCGGTGACCAGAATCCATAGATGCACCGGCATCGTTCTTTGCGATCCGCTCACGAAGAGCGTGCGAATGAACTCATCGAAAGACAGCGTGAACGCGAACAGGAAAGTTGCGACGACACCGGGTCGGATCAGCGGAAATGTGATGCGGCGGAACACTGTCAATGGCGTGGCGCCGAGATCCATCGCCGCTTCTTCGACCGCGCGGTCCAACTTGTGCATGCGCGGATAGAGCGTGAGGAACGCGAACGGCAGAACCCATGTTACGTGGACGATATAGACCGTCGGCCACAACCCGTACGGCCAATTGATCAATCCGAAAAACACCAGCATCACGACGCCGGTAACGACGCCGGGCATGATGATCGGGAGCAACAGTGTCGGAAGGATTGCGCTCTGCATCGGAAATCGCGCGCGCATGCCCAGCGCGACCATCAGGGAGAAAGCCGTTCCGGTCAGCGCGCTGGCCAGACCGACCGTCACGCTGTTCCACAGCGCGTTCAGCAGAACCCCTCCCGCAAAAGCCTCCCGGTATAGACCCCACGTAAAGCCGCGCAGCGGGAAGCCCGTCACCGGTGAATTGTTGAAAGACAGGACCACCAGAACAAAAATTGGAATGTACAAGAAAGCGAAGAATAATACGGCATAGGCGCGTGCAGCCCACAACCAGGACCGACGAAGCCGCCTGCCTTTGTTCTGGCTTCGCATGGCTAGCTGCCGTAAGCCCGATGCCGGAAGGCAAACCTGATCTGGTGCATCATCATCATCGCGCACCCAGGAAAATTTGCAGCAGGCCAAGACGTCGGGCCGCCAGAGTGAAGGAGGCCAGTGCGAGCGCCATCAAGGTGATCGCCAAAGCCGCTCCCAGCGCCCAATTATTTGCAACCTGGAACTGGCTCGCGATCACGTTCCCAATCATCAGAGTGGACGCACCGCCAAGCAGTTGCGGGGTCACATAGGCGCCGCACGCGAACAGGAAAACCATCGTGCAGCCCGATAGGACCCCCGGTAAACTCAACGGATAGATCACGTGACGGAAGGTCTGCAGCGGCGCGGCGCCAAGGTCGCTAGCAGCCTCGATCAACTTCGGATCAAGCCGATCGAGCGACTGATAAATCGGCAAGAACATGAAAAGCATGTACGCATAGACGAGACCAACATAGATCGCGCCTTCGTTGTAAAGAAACCAATCGACCGGCCGATCGATGAATCCGGACTTGAGAAGGAGGAAGTTGAGCAGCCCGTTGCGGCCGAGCATCGGAAGCCACAGGAAGCCGCGGACGACATAGCTCGTCCAGAACGGGAGAAAGACGAACAGCATGATCACGGTCTTGAACCTGTGCATGCGGGACAGGTAGAGCGCCATCGGATAAGCGGCGACCAGGGACAGAAGCGTGGTCAGGATCGCAATGCGCAGCGTTCGGAAGAGAGCGGAAAGGTAGACCGGCTCTGTGAACACCGAACGGTAATTGGCGATCGTCCAATCCTGCTTGATGCCGAAGGCAGTCGGCGTCCACAGGGAGATCACGAGAAGCATGAACATCGGCACGACGGTGAAGATAAAGAGCCAGGAGATCGCCGGAAGCACGAGCAGGGCGCGAAGCCATTCCCGCTTACGACTTGGTCTTGCTCGTTGCATCGACCGTGTTCCCGCCGCTAATGCCTCGTAATCACGAGCGCGGAGTTTTCAGCAACGTGCATCTCCCAATTTGGAGGCACGATAGTCGTCGCACCGTACTCGGCGATCACTGCGGGCCCGGCGGTACTGAACCCGGCCGACAGCTGTGACCTTTGAATTACTGGAGTCTCGAATTTCGTACCTGAAAACCACACCGGCCGGACGACGCGCTGTGCCGAAGTCGCCGCATTCTTGGGCTTGAGCAAGCGAAAGTCGAACGGCGCTTCTGCCGTGATCGCAACCCTGATTGTCCGCACCATCACGTCGATCTTGTGAGCCCGACCAAAGAGCTCGATGTGCCGGCTTTCAAACATCTCGGGGAGCCGATTGACGGATTCGACCGTCAGATCGGGCAATTCAACGGTTACGTCATGACTCTGTTTCGCATAGCGCAGATCGACCGCGAATTTCGGGCGTATTTTTTCAGCCGGCCAATGCTCTTTGGCGGCGGTAGACAGGGTTCGTGCTTGCAGCGATTGAAGCGCCTCAATCAATTGCGCCGGCGTGTCTTTGCCCCATGCACGTATCCAGGTTTGAGCGCCGTCCTGCCTCAAGTCGGATGCCAGGAGCCCGTAGGCGCACACATGCCCCGGATGCGGGGGGACAATGACTTCCTGCAAGCCGAGATCTTCGGCCACCATGCAGGCATGCATCGGTCCTGCTCCACCAAGCGCGACCAGCGAAAACTCCCGAGGGTCGTGGCCGCGCTCGATGGAGATTTGGCGGATAGCATTGCTCATCTGTGTCACAGAGACGGCAACGATTCCTTCCACAAGGTGCATCAGCGGCAATCCGCGCTTCGCCGCCAAAGCCTCAAAGGCTTGTCGCGCGGCATCGGAATCAAGGTGCAGTCCGCCCGCCAGAGAATCGCTGCCCAGGCGCCCTAGCAGCAGATTCGCGTCCGTGATTGTCGGCTCGATACCGCCGGCGCCATAGCAAACAGGCCCGGGTTTTGCGCCGGCGCTTCTCGGGCCGACGTGAAGACCGCCGCCCTCGTCGAAAAATGCGATGCTGCCGCCGCCCGTGCCGATCGAGTTTATGTTCATCTGCGGAAGTCGTAACGGAAACCCGTTGAGGACCGTCTCGTGCGCAATCTGCGGCTCGCCGCCGTCAATCAATGCGACTTCGGTGCTGGTGCCGCCCATGTCGAGGGTGATCAAATTGGGCCGGTCGAGTGCCTCGGCGGCGGCGATACTGCCGCGCACACCGCCGACCGGCCCGGACAGGATGGTCATGGCGGCGTTCTCGACCATTGTTTCGCAATAGTTCGTGCCGCCGTTCGACGCCATCACGAGCAGCGTTCCGGAAAATCCACGACGCTTCAGCGCGCCTTCAAAGTTGTCCAGGTACTTTGCGAGTTTCGGACTCACCGCGCCGTTAATGACTGTCGTGGTGAAGCGCTCATACTCGCGAATTTCGGGTGATACCCGATGGGACTCGGAGACGGTGATGTTCGGTAAGGCCGCGCGCAGGGCGCGGGCCATCTCGCGCTCATGCTGAGGATTGACAAAGGAATTGATGAAGCAGACCGCCGCAGCTTGCGGATTGGCTGCCGCAACCTGCCTAACAATGCTCTCTATGGCAGAAATTTCGAGAGGCTCGATGACCGTTCCGTCGGCTGCCACGCGTTCTTTGGCCTCAAACCGGACGTCGCGCTCGACCAATGGATCCGGCCGGGCAAAACGCGTGTCGAAAAGGCTGGGTGCGAGCCGCATACAGCGGCCGATCTCGAGGGTGTCCCGAAAACCGTCAGTTGTGACCAGCGCGACTTTTGCGAGCTTGTGTTCGAGGATCGCGTTGGTCGCGACGGTGGTTCCGTGCACAACCCATTCGATCTGCCGCACATCGACGCCAAGTTCGTCGAGTCCATTTTCGAGGGCGAGCCATTCCTGCCCCGGCTCCGATGGCACCTTTGCGAGGTTCATCCGGTGGCCCGCAGTGTCATACAACACGAGGTCGGTGAACGTTCCGCCGATATCGACGCCAAGTATCAGCATGCCCGCTGCTCCGGAGCATCATGAAGCCGTGCGCGGTCCGGCTTTCGAAGCGTGTGAGGCGTATTTGGCTGAAGCCCGTAAAACGCTCGCAGCGATGTGGGAATGCAGAGTTGGTCAGCACCAACGGTATCGTCCAGCGTCGCGGCGAGCCGCATCGGTGCAGCCGTTTGCTGGAGCGCGAGAACCTCGACCAGGTCGCCGTCCGATACCTGCAATCGCTTCGCCGTTTCCGGGTGCAGCCAGCAACGCGGGAAATAGCTGATGTCAGGAGGGACATCGCGCTCGACAAGCGCAAGCTGGGGACGGGCGCTGCGAAGCTCCTGCCGTCTTTTCGCGGTTGCAGACAAGTCCACGGCATTGTCGGCGAGAACGACCCCGTAGACGCCCTTGGCCTTGTCGCGCGTGATGTATCCCATCGCGACGTCGTGCATGACGCGCTCGGGATCCCGGTCGAGCGGATCGCCATAGCCTCCGCCACCGTTGGTTTCGACGACGAAGAGATCGCCGCGCTTCATCGGATAGCTCCCGACTTTGCCGGGCACCGGCCAATCCATGATCAGGTCACCGCCGCGCCGCACATAGGTGCTGATCGGCCAGCCGGACGTGCCGCCGAATAGGCCGAAGGGCGGAACCACATGTTTTTCCGAGGCCAGCGAAAGCACGGCGATGTCGCTGACGATGCGGAACGTCCGGACCATTCCTAATCCGCCACGGTATGTGCCGTCGCCGCAGGAATCCGGCCGCAGCGAACAACGCTCGACTCGCAACGGATACTTTTGCTCGATCGCCTCAACCGACTGGATCGCGGAAAAATCACCCTCGTTGAATGTACGAAGCGTGTGATTCCCGTCATGCCCTTGAAACGCGCCGGTGCCCCCGGCAGGTGCTTCGTACAGAATGAAGCTGTCGCCGGTCGATGCACTGTGGCCGCCGATAAATGTCTGGTTGGATGTGCTCTTGGTCTCGCCCGTCACTCGGTCGGGCACTACCGGGGCGAGGGCCGCCATGATCGTGGATTCATAGGCCCGGCGGCCGTCACCCAGTTGCCCGCACGGAAATGGATATTGTGAGTTCAGATAGATGCCTTTTGGGGCCACGACGCGGATGCAACGGAAGCTCCCCGAATTGACCGGGCCGCCGGTGTCGATCAACGATTTCAGCATGATGAAGGCACCCGTCGGTGCGGTCGACGGCCCGCCATTGATGGGGGCCTCGATCGGCGCGCTGGAGCCGCTGGCGTCGATTTCGATCTCATCTCCCTGAATGGTGACTTGCACCCGGATTCTTATGGTCCGGCCGAGGTCGGGCCGCGGATCGAGATAATTTTCGTAGACGTAGCGGCCATCCGGAAGCGCCGCGATCTTGCTCCGCATCCGGCGCTCTTCCTGGTCCAGCAAGGCCGCAACAAATTTGTCGCAGCTCTCGAGTCCGTAGCGATCGATGACGCTGTTGAGCCGTTTGGCGGCAATCTGACAGGTGCCAAGCATCGCGGTGAAATCGGCCTCGCGTTCCTCCGGCAGCCGCATGTTGGCAAGCAAGATTCGCAGCACGGTTTCGAGTTCACGGCTGTCTGCCTTCAATCGCGTGACCGGAATTCGGACTCCTTCTTGATGGATCGTCCGAGAGTTGCCGGAAATACTCCCGAACGTCGCGCCGCCGACGTCTTCCCAATGGGCCCGCACCACCGGAAAGAAGGCAAGTTTTCCATCGCGGAAGAGCGGTACGATCAGACACACGTCGTTCAGATGCGTTCCGCCGGTATAGGGATCATTGTGGATGAACAGGTCGTCAGGCCCGATGTCGTCGCCGTATTTCTCGAGCACCTCGCGCACAGACCACACGATCGGGAAAATATGCTGGGGGTTGTCCTCGAATTGAGCGACAAGCTCCCCAGACTTGCTGAATATCGCGCAAGACAGGTCGATCAATTCGGTGATCGACGACGAGAAAGCCGACCGCACCATCATCGAGCGCATCTCGCCGACGATTCCCACCAGCCGCTGCTGAAAAATTCGCAACGTGATCGGATCGACGTCGATCGCCGTCAAGGTCTCGCGCGATACAGGTTTGTTCATCTCGCTTCCCAAATTCTGCAGCGAAAACACGACGTGCGGTGGCTAGGAGTTATAGGCCGCGCCCATCGCCTTGCGCTCGACCGCGGAAACATCGATATCGATTGATTCCTGCGGCGGAGTGGCGTTGATCCGGGGCTTCTCGCCATCCTTGAAAAGCCCGACCGTGCCGCGACGAGTTTCAGGAGCGAGCACCGGGGCGTGCGACTGGATCAGCACGCAGGGCTTGGTTCCCTTTACCCACGCCCAATGCAGCTGATTGCGCGGCACTCGAAAGAAATCGCCTTCGACCAGGTGATAGCCTTCGTCTTCGACGAAAATCCAGATCTCACCTGCCGCCACGTAATTGAGCTGCTCGCAATCGTGCTTGTGAGGCTTTGAGTGGTAATTTGGACTCCGCGTCGCGACCATCATGTTCTGGTCGTTGCCATACACGAACAGCGTCTTCATTCCTCCGGAATGGACGGGCAGCGCCTGGGTGCCTTCCTGCATATCTTTGCTCGATATTTTCAAACTCATTGCTTTCTTCTCCTTCCCATTTTTGAGTTCACATCAGGCGGCAGACGGCTTTGACAGCACCGTCAGCCGCCGCGAGATCGCGCGCGCGCATTCCACTACGCGCGCTCCCAACACCGGAATTTCGGTTTTGCGGACCGCGGAAACCGGAAATGCAATTCCAACCGCGCAGGCCGAATGGCCGTCCGCGATCGGCGCGGCAATTGATCCGATCCCCATCTGATTCTCTTCCCAATTGGTCGCGTATCCTCGCGTGCGAACCTGCCGCAAGAATTCCTTCATGGCGGTCGGCGTTCGCAGGCTCTTCGCCGTGCGCTGAGGCATGCCGATATTCGCCAGGATTTGCTCAACCTCGGCATTCTCCCGCATGGCCAGGACAGCCTTGCCGGTCGCGCTCGCATGGACGGGCAGGCGGTGGCCGACCGGAACGCTGTATTTGATCGGTCCCGGCCCCTCGATCGAAACCGTGATGATCATGGCTCCGTCATGAAGCACAGCGAGCTGGCAGGTGTGGCCGAGGTCGCGGACGGTGTCGCGCATGAACGGCCGCGCTTCATTCTCGAGCGAGCGGCCCTTCAAATACAGACTGCCGATGTAGAGCGCGCCAACGCCAATCCGATAGCGGCGCGTGCTCGAGTCTTGTTCGAGGAAATCGAATTTGACGAGTGCGTTGACGAGGCGCTGGACGGCCGTTTTTGAGATCGTCAGCGCCCGGGCCATTTCGCTCACGCCCATCTCCGGGCGGTTGGCGAAGAGATGGAGCAGCTGCATGGCGTGCCACCCAGACAGCGACGTCAGTCCGACATTGATCTGGTCGCCTGCCATCTCGTTCCAACTATTGGAATAACGTTCCAATTATCATGACTTGCCAGGCAGAGACCGTCAATGCCTCGTCTCGTGTGGTGCGCGCAGCACGCCCGAACGTGGAGATCGCGTACCGGTGTTGACACTGTTTGTGGGTCGTTCCTAATGCCGGATATCGCGACCGGTTGATTGCGGCATGAAGATTCAAAATCAGAAGCGCAGACGGAATCGTCGAACCAAATCGGAGTCGACCGCGCTCTCTCAGACGGTGGCTCGGGCGATTTCGATTCTGCGTGCGTTCAGCCGTGACAAGACCGAGCTCGGCGTGACGGAATTGAGCGCGCAACTCGGCCTGTCGAAGACCATCGTATTTCGCCTCGCGCAGACGCTGATGAAATATGACCTGCTGGAGCGCGACGCTGGAAGTGCCCGATACCGCATCGGCTTCGGTGCTTTCGAGATCGGATTGTTGTTTCGAAAGGCGGCGCTCGACCGTGAAGCCGAACCGCACATGCGGGCGTTGGTGGAAAAAACCGGGCTAACGTCGCAACTGGCGGTGTTCCATCGCAATCAGATGGTTATCGTAGCTTCGGAAGAGGCGACGGCGCCGCTGCGGTATAGCGTCGCGGTTGGAGAAACTCGTGCCTTGCATTCCAGCGCCGTCGGCAAGGCGGCACTTTCGACGTTCGACGATGCTCGCGTCGCCGCGATCCTGGCGGAAAGCGGGATGCCGAAGCGGACGCCGAAGACAATCACGAGCCTGCGCAGGCTGATGATCGATCTGAGGCAGGTCCGGCAGCGGGGCTACGCGGTAAACTGGCAGGAAAACACGGTCGGTGTCGCCTCCGTCGCCGCGCCGATCCCGTCGCGTCAACTGACGGCGCCCGCCGTAATCTCGCTCGCCTTTCCGATAAGCCACGTCGCTCGCAAGCAGATCCCGTCAATCGGCAGGCTGTTGAAGGCGGCGGCCGAGAGCATTGGAGCGCGGCTGTGAGGCTTACTCGCCAAAGTTGGAACTCCCTGTTGCTGGCTTCGCCCGGAATCATCTGGCTCGGGCTTTTTGTCGCGCTGCCGTTCGCCTTCATGCTGGTCATGTCGGTGCTCTCCACCGGCGACTTCGGTATCCGCTTTGATTTTACGCTAACGAACTATGCGCGGCTTTTGGCGACGCCGCTTTACACCACTCTGCTGTTGAAGACCTTTGTTATCGCGGTGGTAACGACCGGCCTGACGTTGTTGACGGCCTATCCGATCGCTTACTTCCTTAGCCGCCAGTCCGGACGCGCGAAAGCCGCGCTGCTGCTTTTTCTCTTTCTGCCGTTTTGGATCGGCTATGTCGTGCGGACCTTTGCATGGCTGCCGATCCTCGGCCGCACCGGACTCATTAATCAGGCCCTTTTGCAGCTCGGCATCATCGACACGCCGATCGAGTGGCTGCTCTACAACCAGTTCGCGGTATATCTTGGCCTGGTCTATGTCTACTTGCTGTTTATGGTGCTGCCGATCTTCTTGTCGCTCGACCGCATCGACCCGCAGCTCTATGAGGCCGCGACCGATCTCGGTGCTGGCCGTTGGCGCGTACTCAGCCGCGTGGTGCTTCCGTTGAGCCGTGCGGGCGTTTTGTCCGGCTCCATCATGGTGTTCCTGCTCACGTTCGGAGCGTTCGTCACGCCGGCGCTGCTCGGCGGCGCGTCGGGCATCATGTATTCAAACGTCATCGCCGCTCAGTTTCTGGCCAATAACAACTGGGCGTTTGGCGCAGCGCTTTCAATCGTGATGACGATCGTCGTCATGCTGTTCTTGATCATTTTCGGGCGCTGGATCGGACTGCGCCAAATGTTCCTCAACCGATAGAGTCAAACAATGAGTGCGGCGATACGGCAAACGCGTTCGGAGAAGGTCATCCTCTGGGGCTACGCGCTTCTGGTTTACGCGTTCCTTTACGCGCCCGTCATCATGGTCACCGTGCTGTCGTTCAATAGCTCTCGCATCGTCGGGTTGCCGCTGCGCGGCTTCACCATGCAGTGGTTCCGGGTCGTGTTCTCAGAACCCGAGCTCGTTGCCGCCTTTGCAAACAGCATGTTGCTCGGCCTTATCGCTACCTGCATTGGGACGACAATCGCCACGTTGCTTGCGCTGGCGTTTCGCAACCCATTTCCCGGCAATGACGCGCTGTTCTACCTGATCATCGCACCGATCATTCTGCCCGGCGTTGTATCGGGCGTCGTGCTGCTGATCTTTTTCGGCCTGCTGGGAATCCCGCTGTCGCTCTGGACGACCGCGTTGATTGCCCATGTGACCTGGATCGTGCCGTTCTGCTTCCTCAGTCTCTATCCGTCGCTTCACCGCTTTGATCGCAGCCTCGAAGAAGCGGCCGCGGATCTTGGCGCATCGAGGTCGATGATTTTCTGGCGCGTCGTGTTCCCGATCATCCGGCCCGGCATTATCGCAGCCTCATTGTTCGGGTTCAGCCTCTCGTTCGATGAATTCGTCCGTACGCTGTTCCTGACAGGCTTCGAACGCACGCTGCCCGTGCAGTTCTGGTACATGGTGATCGAATCGTTGTCGCCGGAGCTTCCCGCGATGGCGGTTGTGATCATCGTTATTTCAGTCGTTACCTCGATGGCAGGCTCGCTCATGGCGAAGCGCGGTGCCAGTGCATCTCAGTCGGGACCGAAGCCATGACAAGTTCTGTTTCAGTGCGGGTCAACAATCTCACGAAGCGCTTCGGGGCGTTCACGGCGGTCGACGATGTGTCTATCGCGATCGCGGAGGGAGAGTTCTTTTCACTGCTGGGTCCAAGCGGTTGTGGCAAAACGACGCTGCTTCGCCTGATTGGCGGATTTGAATCGCCGGATCACGGAACCATCCTGGTAAAGGGGCAGGACATCTCATCGGTCCCCGTCCACCGTCGCCAGACGAAAATGATCTTCCAGCAGCTGGCGCTCTTTCCACATCTCACCGTCTTCGAGAACGTGGCATTCGGTCTGCGCGCCAAGCGCATGGACCAGGCCGCAATTAATCGCCGCGTTATCGAGAGTTTGGGGCTCATGCGCCTCGACGGCATGGAGCAGCGGTCGGTCGATCAGCTGAGCGGAGGGCAGCGCCAGCGCGTCGCAATCGCGCGGGCAATCGTCAACGATCCCGGGGTTCTTTTGCTCGACGAACCGTTCGGCGCGCTCGACCTCAAGCTGCGCATCCAGATGCAGCAGGAGTTGCGCCGCCTGCAGCGTGAATTGAAGAGCACGTTCATCTTCGTCACTCACGACCAGACAGAAGCCATGGCGATGTCCGACCGCATCGCCATCATGCGGAACGGCAAGATCCTGCAGGCCAGCACGCCGAACGAGATCTACGAGCGGCCGCAAAACCGCTTTGTTGCCGAATTTATCGGAAGTACAAATCTGCTCGCCGGTGAGATTGCGGCTGCGGATGGCGGCGGCTGCCAGGTGCGGAGCGGGAATCTGGTGGTTCCCTGCGCGCCTGAGCCGGGTGTTCGGCCAGGCCAGCCGGTCACGCTCGCGATCCGCCGCGAAAAGATTGCTCTCGGGACATCAGCGGGTAGCGGCCGTGCCGAGATTGCCCTCGGGCAAGGAAAAGTCACCGACAAAACGTATCTCGGTGCCATGCTCGAATTCGAGGTGGCGCTTGCCGACGGCCGCCGGCTCGTGGCTCAACTCCCCAACCTGACGGAAAACTTCCAAATCAATATCGGTGATCAGGTCGCGGTCGCTTGCCCGCGCGACGGCGTGCGCCTGCTGCCCGACTGACATCGCGCCGGGCGATCGAAGCGCTTGACAAGCGCGCCTGCCCCGATACGGTTTTTCATATATCGGGTTAGTGTTTCGATTATCGGAACACGGACAGGAGTGCGTTGTGAACGTGTCCGGCGACAAGAAAATCGATCCGATCACGATCGAAATCATTCGCGAGCGCCTGATCACAATCGTGCGCGAGATGCGCGGCAACATGCTTCGTGCGGCGTTTTCGTCGGCGGTGTGCGAACTGCATGACATGTCCTGCGCCGTGCTCGACGACCGGGGACAATTGTTGGCGCTATCTGACGGCGACAATCCGCAGCACGTCTTCCCGATCCTCTGGTCGGCCGCCCAGATGCGCGAGAAGTTCGCCGGAGACATCAATCCAGGCGACATCTTCATCCACAACGATCCATTGACCGGTGGAACGCACCTCAACGACATCTGTGTCATCGCGCCTCTCTTCGCCGACGGCGAGCTTGCGTTCCTGCCGGTCGTTCGTGTGCATTTCGAGGACGTCGGCGGCGCGTCGCCCGGCAGCGTCTCTGCATCGGCGACCGACACTTTTCAGGAGGGCGTGCGTATTCCTCTCATTCGCGCCTTCTCGCGAGGAAAGAAGAACACCGATCTATTCGACGTATTGCTGTCCAACATGCGGGTCCCCGAGGAGCGCGAGGGGGATTTTGAGGCGATGCTGGGAACCGCCCGGATCGCACAACGGCGCCTGGCCGATCTGATCAACGAATTTGGCTTCGACGTGCAGCGTTCATGCGGCGCGCAATTGCTCGACCGTGCGGAAGCCCGCATGCGCGGCCGGATCGCGTCAATTCCGCCCGGCGCCTACAAGTACGAGATTGCCATGGACCCGCGCGGACAACTGGCGGAGCCGCTCATCATCCGGGCGACTGTTGAGGCCAAGGGTGACTCCCTGCGGGTCGATTTCACCGGCACCTCATCGCAAAACAAGGGACCGTGGAATTTGGGCCCTTCCGGCGCGCCGACCGGCGTCTTCATGGTGCTGAAGGCGCTTCTCGACCGCACGGGCCCAGTCAATTCCGGCACGTTCCGTCCGCTCGAGATCTTCACGCCGCCCGGATCGCTCCTCAATCCGACGCAGCCGGTCGGATTCGGCGGCATGGGCGACGTCCGCCGCAATCTCGAGATGGCGATAATGGGGGCGCTTGCGCCCGTTCTGCCGGACGCCATCACGGGCGAAACCAAGAGCACCGCCAACCAGGTCGTGATCTCCGGGCAGCACCTGAAGGACGGCCGCACCTTCATCTTTTACGAGGCGCCGCCCGGCGGCACAGGCGGCTTCCGCGAACACGACGGAAACGCCGCGTTGCGGACGTTTTTGGAAGGCGATTTTGGGTCCCTTCAATCGGCCGAAGCGATCGAGGCGAAGTTTCCATTGCGGGTGGAAAGTCTGGTGTTGCGCCCGAACTCCGGCGGCGGCGGAACGCGCCGCGGCGGCTTGGGCTTCACGCGTGCCATCCGGATCCTGTCCGACGAAGCGCGGCTCACGGTGCTGTCCGATCGCAACGTCCTGCCGCCTTACGGCGTGCTCGGCGGCACCGCCGGCGCGCCCAACCGGTTTCTGGTCCGCTCGGGCGAGGTGGAAACCATTCCGGGCGAAATCCCCGGCAAGATCGCCAATTATCCGCTCGCCAAAGGAGACGTCGTCATCAGCGAGAGCAGTGGCGGCGGCGGCTTTGGCGATCCGCTTGACCGCAGCATCACGCAGGTCGAGCACGACCTGCGCGAAGGCTATATCAGCGAGGGCCACGCCGCGGCGGTGTACGGCGTCGTGGTTCGCAACGGCGCGATCGACGAGGAGGCCACCGGGCAGGCGCGAAAGAAGTTACGCCTTGCGCGGCTGCAACTGCGCGTCCTCCAGCAGCCTGATCTGATCAATCGCGGCCGTCTCAGGGTCTGCGCGATCTCCGCCAACGTGGCAAGCAATGCCGGAATTGCGACCGGCGACGTCGTCGAGTTGTTGAACGGCAAGGGTGCGCCAGTCCGGTGCTGGACCATCGTCGATGGCGGATTGAAGAACGGCGTGGTCGGCGTTTCGCCCGATACCATCGGTCTCTCGGGTCTCGAGGAAAATGAAAACGTGCAACTGCGTCTGCTCGGCGCACCTGCCGGCGCCGCGACACGCATCTGGCGTGAACGCCTGGAGAGCAGGTCATGATGCGGGTGGGCATCGATGTCGGAGGTACTTTTACGGATCTCGTCTGCCTGAACGAGGCGTCCGGTCAAATTGCCGCAGTGAAAGTGCCGTCCACATCCGGCCATGAACACAGAGGATTTCTCGAGGGACTGCAAGCACTCGGCGTCGATGGCAAATTCGATCAGATTGTTCACGGGACGACGGTCGCCACCAATGCGCTGCTTCAGCACAAGGGCGGACGGGTCGCGATGCTGTGCACACGGGGCTTTCGCGACGTGATCGAGATCGGGCGTTGCATGCGCTACGCCCACGGGAGCCTCTTCGACACTAAATTCGTCAAGCCGGCGCCGCTGGTGCCGCGACATTGTCGTTTTGAAGTCAGCGAGCGCATCGCGGCGGACGGAACGGTGCTGACGGCGCTGGATACTGCGGACCTCAAGACCGCGATCGACGAGATCAAGGACGCAAATCCGGAAAGCATCGCGATCTGCCTGCTCAACGCCTATTCGAACGACGACCACGAAAAGAAAGTCCGTGGCGAGATTCAGAAGGCATTTCCGAAAGCTCACATCTGCACTTCGGTCGAAGTTCACCGCGGGCATCAGGAGTTCGAGCGTTTTGCCACCACGGCCTTGAACGCTTTTCTGATGCCGCCGGTCGCGCAATACCTGCTCTTGCTGGAGTCGACCTTGCGCGACTCCGGCATCCAGGCGCCAATCCTGATCATGAGTTCGTCGGGCGGCACGTTGTCGCCGGCGTCGGCGGCGCGGCTCCCCGTTCGCACGATCCTGTCCGGGCCCGTCGGTGGTGTTGCGGCGGCGGTCGATCTTGCCGAGACGGCCGGCCTTGACGACATCATCACCTATGACATGGGCGGCACGTCTACCGACGTCTGTGTCGTTCGCAACCGACAGCCGATCACGACGGACCAGGTCATCTTCGGTGGCCTCCCGGTCCGCGGGGCGATGCTGGAAATAAACACCGTCGGCGCGGGCGCAGGCAGCGTGGCGTATTGCGATATCGACGGTGCGCTTTCGGTTGGCCCCGAGAGCGCCGGCGCCGTGCCAGGACCGGTCGCCTATGGCGCCGGCGGCACGCAGCCGACCGTCACCGACGCGAATCTTGTGCTGGGGCGGCTCAATCCGGATCGTCCGCTCGGCGGGCGGATCCGCCTGGATTCGACACTCGCCGAAGCGTCGCTTCGCCAGCTGTCAGAGAGGATCGGTTCGCTTTCGGTTCACGAGCTGGCGGAAGGCATCGTGCGGATCGCGGTGGCCAAGATGGCGGGGGCGATCCGTGAGGTTTCCGTTTCCCGGGGCCTCGATCCGCGCCGCTTTTCCCTCGTCGCTTATGGCGGCGCCGGCCCGATGCACGCCGCTTTTGTCGCCGAGGAACTCGGCATCAAACGCGTCATCGTGCCTCGGTTGCCGGGCAACTTCTCGGCCCTCGGGCTTCTGACAGCGAGCCTGACATGGGACGCGACGGAATCCCTATTCGCGACGCTGGATGCCGACAGCGTCGAAAAGACGAAGGCGGTCAGAAGGAAGCTCGCACGTCAGGTCGCAGAGCATTTCGTGTCCGAGGGGATCGATCCCGCTACTCTCGCTTACGAATCCTTTCTCGAGATGCATTATGTCGGACAGGCCTCATCATTTTCCGTGCGGTTGCCGGAAGGCGAGTTCGATCTGAACGAATTACGTAAGCTCTTCCTCGCGCAATACGAGGACCGTTACGGCCATGCCAATCCAGCCCGCCAGATTGCAGTCACCGGGATTCGCGTCGTCGCAATCTCGCAAGGCAAAAGGCCGGATTTGACAAAACTCGAGCGTCCCGGCGGCGCGGGCGGGGCAAAACAGACCATCCGGCCGGTCGTATTCGGAGGCAAGAAATGGCCATGCCCCTTCGTTCAGCGCGACGACCTGAAGCCGGGGCCGGTCGGCGCCGGTCCCATCCTGATTGAGGAGAGCGGGTCAATGACCGTCGTCCCGCCAGGCTGGGATCTGAAAATCGATGCCGCCATGAATATTCATCTGATCCGGCATGAGAGGGCGGACGACTAGGAATCTCTCTCCTTGAAACTGAAGGGAATGCCATCATGGGTCTTTTCGTATCTGAGTCCGATCTGGTCACCGGAAGCGCCGCGGTCGGACTGCATTCAGGCAGCATGAAGACGCTTTTCATCTATGGCAACGAAGCCAACATGATGATCGCGACGAGGTCGCCGGGATATCATTCAAAGCCGCACAAGCACACGCCGGAGCAGTTGAACTATGTGCTCGAGGGCGAGCTTTGGATCTTCATCGAAGATGAAGGCTGGCATCTCAAAAAAGGTGACTTTCTGCGCATTCCGGGAAACGCGCTGCATTGGGCATGGAATCGCGGCGACGTGGCCTGCACGATGGCGCAGGTCCACGCGCCGGTTCTGAACCCGGATCAGCGTCGCGGCGCGCTTGGCCTGTTTGCCGAAAATGAAACACCCAAGGTTCGCAAGTCGCCGCCGCAGGAGACGCTCGACATCGATGTCACGCCGATCGAACGGCGTGTGTTCGAGCGCAAGGGAGTGAAGTTCTAGAATCGCGCGAACGCCGATTTAACAAGGGAGGAGAGTCGCATGTCACAGAAAGGCTCGTTGGATTTCAATCGCCGCACCCTGCTGGGAGCGGGGGGTGCCGTCGCATTGTCGGCTGCGCTCGACCCTCAATTCGCATTAGCGCAAAGCAAGGTGCTGGACGTTCTCATGCCTCCCTCCGCGGTGCGGAAGGAGGCCGTTACCATGTTCGAGGAAAAGACCGGCATCCGGGTTCGTGCGGCGCCGTATGTCTCGCCGACCGACAACAGAGGTAAATTGCTTTCGGGCGCCCATTTTGACGCTCTCATCACCTTGAGCGATCTCGTGAAGCCGGATCTCGCCGAGGCGGTTGATCGCAAGCTGCTGTTGCCCTTCGACGTGGCAAAAGTGCCGAATATCGAGAACCTGTCGCCGCTCTTCAAACCCGATCTTCTGGTGAAGGACGGCAAGCCCTACGCCGTTCCCATTTACTGGGGGTTCAACCCGGTTCTTTACAATCGAAAGTTCATCAAGGACGGTGATCCGCTGACCGATTCCTACTCACTGCTGCTCGACGACCGTTACAAAGGTCGCGTTGCGATCCGGGACGATGCCCATGAATCGCTGCACATGGTCGCGCTCTGCATGGGGCACAAAGAGCCCGCCGCCATGGATGCGAAGGATCTCAAGGAAGTCACCAAATTCCTGATTTCAAAGAAGGGAAACTTCCGGGCACTCTGGTCGAAGTTCGCTGAAGCCGTCCAGCTCATGGGCAGCGGGGAAGTCCATGCCATGTTCGGCTGGCTCTTGATGCGCTCGACCCTGCAGCGGCAAGGCCTGGATGTGGTCAGTAATCATCCCAAGGAAGGCTTGCTGTGGTGGGTGCATGCCGCCTTCCTGCCGGCCGCGGCGGAGCGGCCCAACGAAGGGCAGCAATGGGTGGATTTCCTGATCAGTAAAGAGTGGGGACGGAAATTGACCGAATTGTCGGGTGTTCCGTCGACCTCCCGCCTCGCGAAGGAAAGCTTCACCCAGGCGGAGCAAAAGACCTACGGCTACGATACCTTGGATAGCGGCAAGCCCTTGGTGCGCTTGGGAGCTCCTGTCCACATGGATTTGTGGCTTGAGGCCTGGTCCGAGTTCAAAGCTGCCTGATATGAGACCAGCTGCCTGATATGAGACATGGCGCGGCTCGATCGAGCCGCGCCTGATTTCCACGACGTAGCGCGACTGGGCGGCGAAGCCGGGGCACGCATGGCCGAACCGTTTTCCAAAATTTGTGTGTTTGGTTCCGGTGCGGTCGGCGGCTTTTTGGCGGCGTCCTTGGCGCGCGCCGGCCTGCCGGTCCACGCGATCGCGCGGGGCCCTCAACTCGAGGCAATCCGGCGCCACGGTCTTCGCATCCTTCTGAATGACGGCGAGTTCACGGCGAATATTGCCGCAACGGATCGTCCTGAAGACGTCGGTCCGCAGGATCTCGTCCTTGTAGCCGTCAAGGCGTCGACCCTTTCTCACGCCGCGTCGATGATGAAGCCACTCCTTCATCCAAAGACGGTCGTGGTCTGCTTTATCAACGGCGTTCCGTGGTGGTACTTTCACGCACACGGCGGGCCGGATGACGGTCGACGTCTGCCACCGCTCGATCCCAACGGTGTCATCTGGGACACATTGCGGCCCGAGAGAACGATCGGCGGCGTAATTTACTGCCCATGCACGGTCATCGCACCCGGCGTCGTCAAGGTGATGGATGTCGGGCATCGCTTCGAGATCGGCGAGCCGGACGGCGCGATATCGGAGCGGCTTGTCAGTCTTTCCACCGTCCTGCGGACTGCCGGATTGACTGTCGAAACACGATCCCGCATTCGCGACGATATCTGGAACAAGCTTGTGCTCAATCTGGCAACCGGGCCGCTTGCGATCCTCTCAGGCTCGCCGCAAAACAGGCTTCATGCCGACCCGGCCTGTGCGCATGCGATGCGGGTGGTCATGCAAGAAGGCATCGCGATCGCGGCAGCGATGGGTATTCAGGTTACGGTCGACGTCGAAAGCCACCTGTCCCGCCTGGCGGGCAGCACCCACAAGCCAAGCATCCTGCAGGACTTCGAGCGCGGCCGGCCGATGGAGGTGGATGCCCTCTATACGGTCCCCCTGGAGATGGCCAGGCGAAACGGCGTGGCGACGCCACTATTCGAGCTTCTGACGTCTCTTGTCCGAATGCGCGCCGCCAATAGCGGCCTTTACGTCGCCGAAGGTTAGTTCGCGACGAGGTGAACGACCTTCATGTGACGCGCCTTCATCTCCGCGAGCACCATCGGCAGCAGCTTCACCGTTTCGGGCTGGACGTCGTGAAGAATGAGAATGCCGCGGTCCATGTGGTCGAAACGGTCCTTCAGGCGTTCGAACTCGACCGGCGCCGGGTCGCCGCGCCAGTCATTTGCGCCGAGATTGCGGTCGACCACGAGGCCGTGATGCGAATTGACGAACGCGACCAGCTCCGGCGTCGACTTGAATCCCGGAAACCGGAACAGATGCGGCCGGTCGGCCACTGATCCAAAGGCCGCCCTGTCGACCGCCTCGATGCCGCGCTCGATGTCGGCCGTCGCGTCCTCGGGCGCGAGATGGTTGAGCTCCCGATGCGTGTAGGAATGGCTGCCGATCGAATGCCCGGCCTCGCGCACCTGCCTGGCAAGCGCGGGGTTGGCGTCGGCGTGCTTGCCGATCATGAAGAACGTCGCCTGCACGCAGTCCTTCGCCAGGATGTCGAGGATCGCGGGCGTGGTCTTGGGCGAGGGGCCGTCGTCGAAGGTCAGGATGATCTCGCCATGCGCGAGCCCCAGCGCCGGATAGCCGTGGCCGATGCCCGGGCGCTCGCCGGTCCGCACCGTGAGCGTGCGCGAGGTGCCGAGCGCGTCGGCAGCGCAATCGCGCGCCTGCGCCGCGGATGACGCGATAGAGGCGGCGAGGAGGGCGATGGCGAGTGCCTTCATGCGCGCGGTTGTCCTGCACCAATGCGACGATCGTGGGGCGCTCAGATCGCCTGCGCCCGGCGATCAAGCCTCCGGAACCGCAAGCCGCGGCCGAGCGTCGATGCGAACCGGCCCACCTTCCGCAGGGCATGCTCGCTGTAATAGGGAACCTCCAGCAGCCGCGGCGCCAAGTCCTCCACGATGTCCCTCTGCCACGCGCCGCTGCGTTTCATCGCCCCGGGGATGAGGTTTATGCGGGCGTAGATGTAGTCGGCATTCATCGGATTGATGCGCCGGCGTCCGGTCGCCGACAAGGCCTGCTCGTTGCTCGACCCCCACACGCCGATGCGCTGCTCGAGATAGAGGCGGTCGCGCGGGTCGAACTCGACCGGCGTCGCCGTGGCCCAGCCAAGCCAGTCCTCGAACGCGCGCTGGACCCCCGGCTGCCGCCCGCGCATCCAGGGCCGCGCCAGCCGCCTGTAGAGCTGCGACCGATCGGCGGCGTCGAACCAGTCGTTGTCCGGCAGGATGCCGTGATAGAACTGCCGCCCGAACTCGCCGCCGAAGCCGCGGATGACCAGCGCGTCCGCCGGGATGTCGCGCCACAGGCCCGCGGCGTAGATGTCGCCGTCGAGTCCCGTGCATTGTCCGATGCTCTGCCATACGAAATAGTCGAGCTCGTCCCGGATGATCGGCGCCGGCCCGAGCACGCGATACGGCACACCCGCCAGCGCCGCGAGGCGGGCCGTGACCCCGGTCTCGTCCGGCACCAGCCCGCCCATGAACGTAAAGGCGGTGACGTTGACGCCTTCGGCAATTGCCGCGGCGAGCAGCACGCGCGAGTCGGAGCCCCCGGTCAGCCCGATCCAGACGTCCTCCCGCTTCTCCCGGAAGCCGCGGAAGATCGACCGCAGCGCCGCGACGATGTCGCTGACCGGATGAGGCGAGGACGCCGTCGATACGAGAAAGGTCGCGGCCGGCCGGAAGTCGGCAAGCGAAAGCCGCTGGGACGTGAGCAGGCGCCTCACGCCGGCGGCCCTGGTGCAGGGTCCCGGCAGCCAGTCCGGCCGCGAGCCGTGCAACACCTCGATCGGGGACAGCGTGGCGCCGGTGAGCTCGGCGAGCAGGCGAGGCGAGGACGAAGCAAGGCGCCGCTCCGCGTGATAAAAGACCGGCTTCAGGCACCCCGGATCGGATGAAATCCTGTCGTGCGACAGCACCGTGAAATGGCCCGCCAGCGTCAGCCGGGCGGCATCATGGACATCCGGAGCGGAACTTTGCGCCTCCGGGATCGGCGCCCATTCGCCGATGACGAGGCCGCCGTTCAGAAACTCGACGGGCGTGCCGGGCGACACATGGAGGTAGCCGTCGCCGAGCGTCCTGGACGACCAGGAACGAAACGGCGGCGACGCCTCGGCGCCGTACAGCCACTCGCCTCTCGTTTCGCCGAGGCGTTCGAGAAATCGCTCCTTGCTCACGGCTGACCTCTGGGCTGACCTCGGTTCCGTTCTGTCCATCCTGTCTGTGTCGGTTTGACGACCGCGTGCCGCCGGGGCGTTTCGTAGAAGGGCCACATTCGATTTGCAGCGTCGGGCGAATGGCCCAACCCGTCGTGAACGGCATTCTCCGGCGGCAGTTTCTGATCGGCGCGCTCGCATCGGGACTTGCGCCGGCCACGGCGTTTGCTAAACCGGAACCCCCGATGCCCACCTTGCGCGGCATGGCCGCGCGCGATGGCCTGTTCTGGGGCGCCGCGGTTCAATCAAGCCAGCTCGCGCCGGAAACGGATTTTTCCACGCTGGTCGCGCGCGAATGCTCGGTCGTGGTGCCGGAATGGGAAATGAAATGGAGCGCGCTGGAACCGGAACAGGGCCGGCCGAGATATGGCCACGCCGATGCGATCGTGAATTTTGCCAGACAGCATCAGCTGAAAATCCGCGGTCACGCCCTGCTGTGGCACCGGTCGATGCCGAAGTGGGCGCGGCAGGCGATCAAGCAGGAGTCGGACTGGACGGTGCCTGCGTCGTTCATCACCGCGACGCTCAGCCGCTATGGCGACAGCCGTTTCATCCACTGGGATGTCCTCAACGAGGTCATCGAGCCGCGCGACGGGCGGCCCGATGGGCTGCGTTCGAGCCCCTATCTGAACGCCTTCGGGCCGGACTACATACGGCGCGCGCTCGACCTCGCGCATGAGCATGCGCCCAACGTCCGGCTCTACATCAACGAGTACGGGCTGGACTACGATGGGCAGGTCGAGCGGGACCGGCGGACCGCATTGCTGCGGCTGATCGAGACCCTGAAGAAAGCCGACGTTCCGTTTCACGGCATCGGCATCCAGGGCCACCTCTACGGGCGCGGCAAATCCAGATTCTCGCAGGAGGCGCTGCGTCGCTTTCTCGCGAATGTTGCCGCCCACGGTCTCAAGATCACGATCACCGAGCTCGATGTTCCCGAGGCCGATGTTTCATTGCCGGTCGAGGAGAGAGACCGCCGCGTCGCCGACGAGGTCGCGCGCTATCTCGACGTCGTCCTCGACGAGCCCGCCGTCGAGGGAATTGTGACCTGGGGCCTGTCGGACCGTTATTCCTGGCTCAACGCCAGACTACGCGGCAGCGGAACCAGAAACCGCGGCCTGCCGTTCGACGAGAACCTCGCGCCCAAGCCGGTCACGCACGCGATAATCGAGGCTCTCGAACGGCGCCCGGCGCGCTGACCGGCCTCGTCAGCGCGGCCCGGGAGCGCGCCAGCGGCGCGATGACGAGAGCGATCGTCAGGCTGAAGGCGAAGCTGCTGAAGCTCGCCATGCCGCTGAACGGCGTCGCCTCGGTCAGCCCGCGCTCCAG
>CAZNTY010000391.1:0-12107 GCA_964576085.1 uncultured Undibacter sp.
GTTTCCGGGCGTGCTCGGACGCACCTGCGACCGCCCCTGCGAGCCCGCGTGCCGGCGCGTGCGCGTCGAAAACGAGCCAGTCGCGATCTGCCGCCTCAAACGCGTCGCCGCCGATTACAAGGATGACATCACCGCGCGGCTGCCGAAGCCGGCGGCACGCAAGAACGGCAAGCGCATCGCGCTGGTGGGCGGCGGTCCTGCCTCGCTCACCGTGGCGCGCGACCTCGCGCCGCTCGGCTACAGCTGCGTGGTGTTCGACGGCGACCCGAAAGCCGGCGGCATGATCCGCACCCAGATTCCGAAATTCCGTCTGCCCGATGCCGTGATCGACGAGGAGACCGGCTACATCCTCGGCCTCGGTGTCGACTTCCGCGGCGGCACGCGGATCGACAGCATGAAGAAATTGCTGGGCGAGAACTGGGATGCGATCTTCGTCGGTTCAGGCGCGCCTCGTGGTCGCGACCTCGACATTCCCGGCCGCAAGGAGGCCGCCGCCAACATCCATATCGGCATCGACTGGCTGTCGTCGGTGTCGTTCGGCCACATCAACAAGATCGGCAAGCGCGTGGTCGTGCTCGGCGGCGGCAACACCGCGATGGATTGCTGCCGCTCCGCGAAGCGGCTCGGCGGCGAGCAGGTCGACGTGGTGGTGCGCTCGGGCTTCGAGGAGATGAAGGCGTCGCCTTGGGAAAAGGAAGACGCCATGCACGAGGGCATTCCGATCCACAATTACCTCGTGCCCAAGGAATTTACCCACGACAACGGCAAGCTCACCGGCATCACCTTCGAGAAGGTGAAGGCCGAATACGACACCAAGGGCCGGCGCAAGCTGGTGCCGTCCGGCGAGCCGGATCAGCATTTCCCCTGTGACGACGTCCTGGTCGCTGTTGGACAGGAAAACGCCTTCCCGTGGATCGAGCCCGATTGCGGTATCGAATTCGACCAGTGGCACATGCCGAAGGTCGATCCGGTGACCTTCGCCTCGACCAACCCAAAGGTCTTCTTCGGCGGCGACGCCGCATTCGGGCCGAAGAACATCATCTGGGCGGTGGCGCATGGCCACGAGGCCGCGGTGTCGATCGACAAGATGCTCAACGGGGGGGATATCACCGACCGCCCCGCTCCGGCTGTCGAGATGATCAGCCAGAAGATGGGCATCCACGAGTGGTCCTACGACAACCAGATCATGCTGGACCCGCGCTACAAGGTGCCCCTGCGTGACAAGGCGGTGGCGCTGAGGGACATCAAGGCGGAGGTCGAGCTCGGCTTCGACGTCAAGCTGGCGCTGGCTGAAGCTGGCCGGTGCCTGAATTGCGACGTGCAGACGGTGTTCACCTCGAATCTCTGCATCGAGTGCGACGCCTGCGTCGATATCTGCCCGATGGACTGCATCACCTTCACCGAGAACGGCGAAGAAGCCGAACTGCGCCAGCGCCTCAACGCACCGGCAACCAACCTCACGCAGGACCTCTATGTGGCGGGCGGCCTCAAGACCGGCCGTATCATGGTGAAGGACGAGGACGTCTGCCTGCACTGCGGGCTTTGCGCCGAGCGCTGCCCGACCGGTGCCTGGGACATGCAGAAATTCTTTCTCGATATGACTCACGCAGGACCGTCATGCCGACCGCCGGCCCGATCAGCAGCGTAAACGACTTCGTCGTCCGCTTCGCCAACGTCAACGGCTCGGGCTCCGCGAGCGCCAACGAGATGTTCGCCCGCGCGGTGATGCGCATGGGCATTCCGGTAGCGCCGCGCAACATCTTTCCCTCGAACATCCAGGGGCTGCCGACCTGGTACGAGGTCCGCGTCTCCGAGGCCGGCCATCTCGGCGCCCGTGGCGGCACCGACCTGATGGTGGCGATGAACCCGCAGACTTTCGACAAGGACATCGCCGCGATCGAGCCGGGCGGCTACCTGCTCTATGATTCGACCAAGCCCTATCCGCCGTCGAAATTCCGGTCTGACATCACCGTGATCGGCGTGCCGCTGACCGCGATCTGCAATCGCGAATATACCGACCCGCGCCAGCGCCAGCTCTTCAAGAACATCATCTATATCGGCGTGCTGAGCGTCCTCCTGAACATGGACGTCAAAGTGCTCGAGACGCTGATCGGCGAGCAATACAAGGGCAAGGACAAGCTGATCGCGCCGAACGTCAAGGCGTTGCACATCGGCCGTGACTACGCCACGCTCAACCTGTCTCCGATCGGACTCCAGTTTCGCACGTCGAACAAGGTCGGCGACCGCATCTTCGTCGAAGGCAATGCGGCCGCCGCACTCGGCGCCGTCTACGGCGGCGCGACCGTCTGCGCCTGGTACCCGATCACGCCGTCGTCGTCGCTGGCCGACGCCTTCACCCGGCATTGCGCCAGATTACGCGTCGATCCGGAAACCAAGCAGGCCAAATACGCCATCATCCAAGCCGAAGACGAGCTCGCCTCGATTGGCATGGTGATCGGCGCCGCCTGGAACGGCTCACGCGCCTTCACGGCGACCTCCGGCCCTGGCATCTCGCTGATGCAGGAGTTCATCGGGCTTGCCTATTTCGCGGAAATTCCGGCGGTGATCTTCGACGTGCAGCGCGCCGGGCCGTCGACCGGCATGCCGACCCGCACGCAGCAATGCGACGTCATCTCCTGCGCCTACGCCTCGCATGGCGACACCAAACATGTGCTGCTGTTCCCGGAGAATCCGACCGAGGCCTTCGAATTCGGCGCACTGTCCTTCGATCTTGCCGACCGGCTGCAGACCCCGATCTTCGTCATGCTCGACCTCGATATCGGCATGAACCACCATCTCTGCCGGCCGTTTGCCTGGGACGACAAGCGCATCTACGACCGCGGCAAGGTGATGACCTATGCCGACCTCGAAGCCGGCAAGGAGTTCGGCCGCTATCTCGACGTCGACGGGGACGGCATCCCCTACCGCACCTATCCGGGCACGCATCCGACCAAGGGCTCGTTCTTCACCCGCGGCACCTCGCGCGACCGCTACGCGCGCTACACCGAGGAAGGCGGCGCCTATGTCGACAACATGCAGCGCCTGCTGCGCAAGTTCGGGACCGCCAAGGACTTGGTGCCGCGTCCATTGGCCGCCAATGCCGGAAAGCCGACAAAATATGGCGTGATCTACTACGGCTCGACCTCGCCGGCGATGGACGAGGCGATCCACATGATCGAAGCGCGCGGACACGCGCTCGACCGCATGCGCATCCGCGCCTTCCCGGTCCATTCGAGCGTAGCGAGCTTCGTTGCAGATCACGATTTCGTCTATGTGGTCGAGCAGAATCGCGACGCTCAACTGCGCTCGCTGATCGTCAATGAATGCGGCGTCGATCCGGTGCGGCTGGTGCCGATCCTGCACTACGACGGCACGCCGATCACCGCACGCTTCATCGACAAGGCGATCGGCGATCACCTCGAGCAGATGAAGCTGAAGCCGGCGAAGGTGACGTCGTGATGCACATTCAGGTGCCATCGTCCGCGAAACCGGACGATCCAGTAACCGCAGGTCTTCACGATACGGCCAATGCCGAAGCGTACGGGATGCCCGCTTTCGCGGGCATGACAGCCTAGGGAACGCTGACCATATGACCTACCTCGCCAAACCCAAGTTCCACCATCCGGCGCTGCCAAAGAACGCACTCGGCTATACCCATCGCGACTACGAAGGCGCGGTATCGACCCTGTGCGCGGGCTGCGGCCACGACTCGATCACCGCCGCGATCATTCAGGCCTGCTTCGAGCTTGCGATCGAGCCGCATCGGGTGGCAAAAATTTCCGGCATCGGCTGCTCGTCGAAAACGCCGACCTACATGCTCGGCAATTCGCATGGTTTCAACTCGGTGCACGGCCGCATGCCGTCGGTGCTGACGGGCGCCAATCTCGCCAACCGCGACCTGATCTATCTCGGCGTCTCGGGCGATGGCGACTCGGCTTCGATCGGGCTCGGCCAGTTCGCGCATTGCCTGCGCCGCGGCGTCAACATGGTCTATATCGTCGAGAACAACGGCGTCTATGGCCTGACCAAGGGCCAGTTCTCCGCCACTGCCGACCGCGGCTCGAAATCGAAGCGCGGCATCATGAATACCGATAACTCGATCGACCTCGTCGCGATGGCGCTCCAGCTCGGCGCGAGCTTCGTTGCCCGCTCGTTCTCCGGCGACAAGGAGCAGTTGGTGCCCATCATCTCGGCGGCGCTGGCGCACAAGGGCGCGGCTTTCATTGACGTAATTTCCCCTTGCGTCGCCTTCAACAACCATGCCGGCTCGACCAAGAGCTTCGATTTCGTGCGCGAGCACAACGAGGCAGTAAACCGGCTCGACTTCATGCCGAGCCGGATGCCGATCGAGGTGAAATACGAGCCGGGCAGCGTCGAGGTGGTAGAACAGCATGACGGCTCGCGGCTCGCCCTGCGCAAGCTCGCAGCCGATTACGACGTGCACGACCGCACCGCCGCGCTCGGCTTCCTCCAGCATCATGCCGCGCGCGGCCAGATCGTCACCGGGCTGCTGTTCGTCGAGAAAGAGGCCGACGACCTCCACGGCCATCTGCGCACGGTTGCCGCTCCGCTCAACTCGCTGAGCGAGAAGGACCTCTGCCCCGGCCAGGCGGCGCTCGACGCCATCAACGCGTCATTACGCTAGCCGGTGCTCTTCCCACCGTCTCATGGCCGGGCTTGACCCGGCAATCCCTGATGCGCTTCACCATGACCGGATATCGGACAACCTCGGGTTCGCCGCGGCATCGGCATGGATGCCCGGATCCAGCCCGGATATGACTTGGAGCATTTGCCGATGGATTATCGGGAACTCGGAAAATCCGGGCTCAAGATCGCGCCGCTGATGCTGGGCGGCAACGTGTTCGGCTGGACTGCGGACGAGAAGACCTCGTTCGCGCTGCTCGACGCTTTCGTCGACGGCGGCTTCAACGCTATCGACACCGCCGACGTCTATTCACGCTGGGTCGCCGGCCACAGCGGCGGCGAATCCGAGACCATCATCGGCCGCTGGCTCAAGCGCAGTGGCAAGCGCGACAAGGTGGTGATCGCCACCAAGGTCGGCGGCGACATGGGCGAAGGCAAGAACCTCCGCAGGGACTACGTCCTGCGCCGCACCGAGGACTGCCTGAGGCGGCTCGGAGTCGAGCGCATCGACCTGCTGCAGACCCATTGGGACGACGAAACGACGCCGGTCGAGGACACCCTCGCCACCTACGCCCAGCTGATCGCGCAAGGCAAGGTTCGCGCGATCGGCGCCTCGAACATCAGCCCGGCGCGGCTGAAGGCCTCGCTTGCGGCGAGCAAGGAGCATGGCCTGCCGCGCTACGAGACGCTGCAGCCGCTCTACAATCTCTACGACCGCGCCGGGTTCGAACGCGATTACGCGCCGATCTGCGCCCGGGAGGGACTTTCAGTAATTCCCTATTATGCGCTGGCCAGCGGCTTTCTCACCGGCAAATACCGCAGCGCCGACGACGCCGCGAAGAATCCGGCCCGCGGCGGCAAGGTCAAAGGCTATTTCGACGCGCGCGGAATGAGCATCCTGAAGGCGCTCGACGCAGTTGCGGGCCGACACCGGGCGACATCGGCGCAGGTTGCGCTGGCCTGGCTGATGGCGCAGCCGACTGTCGCGGCCCCGATCGCTTCGGCAACCGGCCTGGCTCAGTTGGCGGAGCTGATGGCGACGCCGCGACTCAAGTTGTCGGCGGACGATCTGGCAGCGCTGAACGCGGCAAGCGATTGATAAGGAGGGAGCCGTCCCGCGCGGCACGTAGGACGCCTCCTCCTCAGCCCGCATCGGCCTAGCTCTCGAGCCGGACCGTCTTCAGTTTGAATTTAGCCGCGTCAGTCATGCCCGCGCCGTTTCTTTCTGCTCGTACCAGGGCGCGTGCAGCACGGCGCGGTTGAGCTCCAGATAGCTCTTGAGGTTCGACAGCACGAGCGGCCAGCCGCGGCTGATCGACTCGAAGACCTTGCTGCCCTCGATGAAACAGTCGTGCGTGACCGTGAGCTTGACCTGGTCCTTCTGCTGCTCAAGCTCCATCGTCACTCGCGATGGCGCCTCGGTTCCGTTGAACGGCTCGTGCATCGAGTGGAACGTGTAGGACAGACGCCGCGGCGGGTCGTTTTCGAGCACCTTGCCCTGGAGGACCAACTTGCCCTCGCGGTGGAACTGAAGCGGCGAACCGACCTGCCAGTCCGACGTGACGGCATTGCCGAACCAGAATTTGGCGGTCGCATCGGTGTCGGTGAGCGCCTTGAACACCTTCTCCCGCGTCGAGGCGATATAGATCGTGTAGATGAAGATGGGCTTACTCATGACTCTGCCTCCAGACCTTTCTTGAGCTCGCTGAGCGCCTGCAAACGGTGATGTTCGAATTTCCCGATCCAGCGCTCGGCAAGCTCATGGATCGGCACCGGATTGAGGTAGTGCAGCTTCTCGCGGCCGCGCTTGATGGTCGCGACGAGATTGGCCTCCTCCAGAATTGCGAGATGCTTGCTCACCGCCTGGCGCGTCATGTCGAGACGGGCACACAGTTCGCCGAGCGTCTGGCCGTTCTCTGCGCGCAGCCGGTCGAGCAGCTCTCTACGACTCGCATCGGCCAGCGCTCTGAACACCGCATCCAAACCATCTCTTTCCATGACGACAATATGCAACCTTTTGGTTGCCTGTCAAGAGGCAATTCGACGACACACGGCCTTTGTGCCGAGGTCTACTGGTTGATGCAGGTCGGCACGTAATTGCTGTCGGCGGTCTGGCCGTAGACACCACCCTGGTGCACGCAGCGCGCCGAGCGATCCTGGAAGGTTTCGCGGCCACCCGGGCCGGACCCAGGAACCGGCGGGGGCAGATTCGGCAGAGCCTGTCCGGTCTGTGGATTCACCACAGGCGGCGGCATCTCCGGAATGCGCCGGGGCTGCTGCGGCGCGGAACGCGGGACGGTGACGTGCTGCTTCATGCCGCGCGGAGATTTGTATGGTCTGACGACGCCCGGCGGCGTCGGTTCCGGCTTCATGATCGAATAGTCATCATCAAGCACGCCGGCGGCCGCGGGGGCAGCAAGTTCAAGCACGACCAAGACAGCCGCGATGTGTCTCATGGCCCTGAGATATGGATCGCCCCGCAGAGTCGCTACTCCTCCGGTGCATCCTCGATCGGATCGTAGCGCGAGACATCGAACCCGAGCAGCCGCCACGACTGCTGCATGTGATCGGGCAGCGGCGCCGTGACGTCGATTACGCCGCCGCGCGGGTGTGGCACCGCGATCCGGCGCGCGACCAGATGCAATCTGTTCTGCATGCCGCCGGGCAGCTGCCAGTTTTCCTTGTTGAAGTATTTCGGATCGCCGACGATCGGATGATGGATATGCGCCATATGCGCGCGCAGCTGGTGTGTGCGGCCGGTCACGGGCTTGAGCGACAGCCAGGCGAGCGACTGCGCCGACGTCTCGACCACCGCATAATAGGTCACGGCATGGCTCGCGCCCTCCTCGCCGTGCCGCGCAATGCGCATGAACGAATCTTCCTCGCGCTCCTCCTTGGCGAGGAAGGTCGAGATGCGGCCTTGCTTCGGTTTCGGCACGCCCGCGACCAGCGCCCAATAGATCTTGCGCGCCGATCGCGACCGAAAGGTCTTGGCCAGCGCCGCGGCGGCAAAGCGCGTCTTGGCGACCAGCAGGCAGCCCGCCGTATCCTTGTCGAGGCGGTGCACCAGCCGTGGGCGTTGCGCGTCCCTGTGGCTTCCCTGCAATGCACCGAGCATGCCGTCGATGTGCCGCAAGGTGCCGGAGCCGCCTTGAACCGCCAGGCCGGCCGGCTTGTTGAGGACCAGCACGTCATCATCCTCGTAGAGGGTGATGGATTTGAGGAACGCGCGATCCTTTTGGGCCTGCGGTGCGTCATCCCGCGGCTTCGGCGCGGCCAGCGTCAAGGGCGGAATCCGGATGCTCTGACCGGCTTGCAATCGCGCCTTGGGCTCAGTCCGCTTGCCGTTCACCCGCACCTCACCTTTGCGAATGATGCGCTGGATATGACTGAAGGACAGGCCCGGAAACCGCGCCTCGAAGAAACGATCGAGGCGCATGTTGCCCTCGTCGGGCGTCACGGTGACGGTCTGCACGCCGGATGACCGGCTTTTCGATTCATCATTCCGAGGCGCGAGTTGCACAGCGCCGCGCCTCGACGGGTGATGGCCATTCTCCCGGCGGGGGCTGTCGGCCTTCGAGGCGCGCACTGGTTTGTCGAAGGCGCGCGTAGACGCGCTTTTGGCGCACTCGCCGGGGTGACGGCGCGAGGGTGACCGCCTGTTGCCGCCTCGCCGCCTCATGCCGCCTTCTCCGCAAATCGCGCCAGGACAGTGCCGAGCCGAGGATCATCGTCAGGAAGACGGATGCGGAACACATCCGTGATAGCGTCGCGCAGTTCGGCAGCATTCGTCAATGTGCGCCGCTCGGTGGCGCCATCGAGCCTGTGTGTGGTGAGCACGTTGTCGAGCAGACCGTGGCGCCCCCCGCTGTCCGAACGCGCCAGGAACAGTTCGTTGCGGAAGCGCGAGCGCGGGTGGGTCGAGGTAAACCAGTTGCCCATCTCGAGCTCGGCGAAGCTCTGCGGCTCAAGGCCGAACGCGACCAGATCGCGCCATTCATTCTTGATCTTCGGCTGGACCACCAGCGTGCCGTCGCGCTCGACCAGACGCGCCGGCTCGTGCGGCGTCGGCTGTTCACCGCGCTCGTTGAGACGCAGCGGCGCGGTCAGCGTATTGCCGCCAAAGCCGACATCGGCGAGCCAGTCCTCGCCGTCAATCGTCACCAGCAGCAGAAGATGCGTGCGCGGCAGCAGGCGCCCCGGCGCGACCTGCCAGCGCGGCCAGCCGGTGAGATGATGAAACTTGAAGCCAAGCGCCTCAAGAACGCTGCCAAACAGCAGGTTCTGCTCGTAGCAATAGCCGCCACGGCCGCCGGCGACCATCTTGGCGTGCAGCGACACGGCGTCGATCGGCACCGGATCGCCGAGCAGCGGCGACAGGTTCTCGAATGCAATCACGGCCGGCTGCAGACGATGCAATTCACGCAAGACCGCGAGCGTCGGCGCGCGCGGTCCGTCATAGCCGACGCGCTCGAAATAGGCGTCGAGATCGATCATCCCCCGCCGCGCTCCCTGCGCAGCTTGGCCCAGTAGTCGAGGCGTTTCCTGATCTCGCGCTCGAAGCCCCGCTCCGGCGGGTCGTAGAACTGCTGGCGGCCAAGCTGATCGGGGAAGTAATTCTGGCCGGAAAACGCCTCTTCCTCGTTGTGGTCATAGGCATAGCCACGACCGTAGTCCTCGTCCCTCATCAGCTTGGTGGGCGCGTTGAGGATGTGCTTGGGCGGCACGAGCGAGCCGGCCTCCTTGGCCGTGCGCATCGCCGCGCCATAGGCCGTGTAAGCGGCATTCGACTTTGGCGCAGTGGCGACATAGATCACGGCCTCGGCGATGGCCAGCTCGCCTTCCGGCGAGCCAAGGAAATCGTAGGCGTCCTTTGCCGCGTTGGCGATCACCAGGGCTTGCGGATCGGCAAGCCCGATATCTTCGACCGCCATGCGCACGACGCGGCGGGCGATGTAGAGCGGCGGCTCGCCGGCATCCAGCATACGGCACAGGTAATAGAGGGCGGCGTCGGGGTCTGAGCCGCGCACTGACTTGTGCAGCGCCGAGATCAGGTTGTAGTGGCCGTCCTGCGATTTGTCATAGATCGGCGCGCGGCGCTGCACGATGTCCTGCAGCTGGGCGCTGTCAAAGATTTCATCTTTGCGCGCGGCGCGCCAAACCTCTTCGGCCAGCGTGAGCGCAGCACGGCCGTCACCGTCCGCCATGCGGACCAGCGCGTCGCGCGCCTGCGCGTCGAGCGGCAGCTTGCGGCTTTCGATCTGCTCGGCGCGCGCAAGCAGCTTCTCGATGGCTGCCGCATCGAGAGGATGGAATACCAGCACGCGGGCGCGCGACAGGAGCGGCGCATTGAGCTCGAACGATGGATTCTCCGTGGTGGCGCCGACCAGTACGATGGTGCCGTCCTCCATCACCGGCAGGAAGCTGTCCTGCTGGGCGCGGTTGAAGCGGTGGATCTCGTCGACGAACAGCAGTGTGCCCTGCCCGGTCTCGCGCCGCGCACGCGCCTCCTCGAACACCTTCTTGAGGTCGGCGACACCGGTGAAAATCGCGGAAATCTGCTCGAAATAGAGGTCAGTTGCCTGCGCCAGGAGGCGCGCCACCGTGGTCTTGCCGGTGCCGGGCGGTCCCCAGAACACCAGCGAGCCGAGCGAGCGGGTTTCCAGCATGCGGGTGAGTGCGCCGTCGGGGCCGAGCAGATGATCCTGCCCGACCACCTCGTCGAGCTTCTGCGGGCGCAGCCGGTCGGCGAGCGGTCGCGGCGCATCCTTCTCGAGGCCGGCAGCCGCGAACAAGGTCGGTCCGGGTTTTTTGGTGCGCGGAGCCATCCAGCTCATTCCACCGTCATGCCCGACCTCATGCCGAATATCCACGCCTTGCTGTCCCTAACCAGCGAAAGACGTGGAGGGCCGGGCCATAGGCGTTCTTTAGAACGCCAGTCTTTGAACGGCTTAGGCCGGCCATGACCAAGGATAGAAAGGCTCGCGCGCATCAATTGAAGCTCGCCACGATGTGCTGGCCGCGCCGGTTGATGACGATACGCCAGCTTCGGCTCTCGCTGCGCGCCGCGCGCTCGAGGTCGCGAGTCTTGCGTATCGTCTCGCCATTGACCTGCTCGATGATGTCGCCGCGCCGGAACCCGAGATTGCTGGCATAGGAGCCGTCATCGACATCGAGCACCACGACGCCTTCAGCTGCACTATCAAGCTGCAATTCATCGGCCAGCGCCGGCGACAGGTTGGCGACCTTGACGCCGGAAAACGGCGAGCGCGAACGGATGGTGATCTCGTCGCGCGGCGTCTCCGGAGCGGTTTGCAGCGCGACAATCGCGACCAAGTCCTTGCCGTCGCGCCACAGCCCGATTTTAGCCGTGCCGCCGAGCGGACGCGTCGCAAACCGATAATCGAAGGCGTTGGGATCGTCGACCTGCTGGCCGTCCACGGACACGATCACGTCGCCCGCCTTAAGACCCGCTTTGGCCGCGGGGCTGTCCGCGGTCACGCTGGCGACCAGTGCGCCAACCGGACGCTTGAGACCCAGGCTCTCGGCGATCTCCGACGTCAGCGACTGAAGCCTGGCGCCGAGCCATGGCCGCTTCACCGCGCCACCGCCGCTGCGGGCGGAGGCGGCCACGACACGGACCATGTTGGCCGGGATCGCGAACCCAATGCCCTGTGAGCCGCCGGAACGCGAGAAGATCGCGGTATTGATGCCGACCAGCCGGCCGTCGAGATCGACCAGCGCGCCGCCGGAATTGCCCGGATTGATGGCGGCGTCGGTCTGAATGAAAAATTGGTAATCGGTGATGCCGACCTGAGTGCGCGCCACGGCCGAAACGATGCCATGGGTAACGGTCTGTCCAACTCCGAACGGATTTCCGATCGCGAGCACGACATCGCCAACCCGCAGCGCATCGCTGTCGGCAAACTCGAGATATGGAAACCGTTCGTTCGACTTGATGCGCAGGATCGCGAGATCGCTGCGCGGATCCTTGAGCACGATCGAGGCCTCGAATTCGCGCTTGTCGGCAAGCGAAACCTTCACCTCGTCGGCTCCCTCGATGACATGGACATTGGTGACGATCAGGCCGGAGGGATCGACCAGCACGCCCGAGCCGAGCGAACGCTGCACCTGCTCGCCGCCGCCCGGACCGCCGCCGAAAAAACGCCGGAAGATCGGATCGTCGAACAGCGGATTGCGGTTCTGCACCACTTTGGCGGCGTAGACGTTGACGACCGCCGGCGACACCCGCTGCACCACCGGCGCATACGACAGCCGCAGTTCGTTCGGCGTCGGCACGCGGCGATCCTGCGCGAGGGCCGAGATGCTGAAGATAATCGTAGCAACGAGAGCAACGAGGAGACGCATCGAGTAGGCCCAACCAGTCATGGCCGGGCTTGTCCCGGCCATCCACGACTTCGTAAAAAGCAAGACATGGATACCCGACGCATAGGCGCTCTCTA
>CAZNTY010000392.1:0-3207 GCA_964576085.1 uncultured Undibacter sp.
GAGCTTTCGGTACTCCTAGCGCGTGACCAGCTCGTTCCCGTCGTGCATAACACGACATACACCGCTCTCCGCGAAGTCAGTCCCATGCTCGCCTCGCGAAACGGCTTGGACACCGCCGAAATGCCGATGGCCGACGTCGCGGCTAAGCTCGCTGAGTTGGTCGCCGTCTAGCTCCCGGCTATAGCGGCAAGGCCACCGGCAAGTTTTCCTAGCGAGGTCCGACCGGGACGTTGGACAAAGCGCGAAAACTTGTCTCGCCGCGCCGGGGCCCAGCCGGGGGCCGGACAAAAATTATTGGAAATTACTCAGCGATTTCAGTGCGGCTGGCGGCGGACGCAGTCATGACCGAACTGGTCTCCCACCTCGAATTAAGTTATAACAGGGAAATTATAACTGAATTTCGCCAAAATCGCTTTGGCCAAATTAGACTACCGATTGGTTGTGATGTTGACAGCTGGAGGTGAATGGTCGGCGCGTGCACTGAGCTGCTCAGCGTCCCGTAGACGGGCAACACGCTCGAATCTGGTTGCAGGTCGCTTCCTTCGCGAGAGACGTCAAGACCAATGCTACAGAAACTGTGGACAAGTGAGTGATGGCCTGATCGAGATATTGCCTCAAGTTCCGTTTTCATTTTCGATTGGCTGAAGGATTGCTTGCGGCTCGAGGGTCGCGCGATCCAGGCGAGCTGGTGACCAAGGAGGGTCGGACGCTTGCCTGAAGTGTTGGCTCAGCCCAATCGGGGCTGATCTGCTTCAGGCGCGCGAACGGCCCTTTGCCTTGGATCGCCTACCTCCGGGACGCTTCCGTTAACGGAGGTATCGATGATCCAGAAACGAATTAAGATCCGCACGGCGTCCGGCGTCACGAAGACGCTTGCGCAGCAGACGCAGCAGAGGCGCCAGACGCTGCGCGAGATGCATGACAGCGCGGCGCACATGCCGGTGCGGCGCAACGACCTCTCGCCTGAGCTCAAGATTGAGCGGGTGCCGATTGACTCCTTGAAGCCGGCCAACCGCCGTGTTCGGCGCGCCAACGCGGCCCAGGTCGAGCGCATCATCGCGAGCATTCGCCGCTTCGGTGTTTGCGCGCCGGTATTGACCTCAAGAGAGGGGCGAATCGTGCACGGCCACGATGTCTGGGAGGCGGCACGCCGGTTGGGTCTCTCCGAAATCTCCCGTGTTGTGATCGATCACCTCAACGCCAATGAGTTGCGCCTGCTGAGCATTGCGCTCAACAGGCTCGGCGAACGCGGCGACTGGGATTTCGAGATCCTGCAGCATGAATTCAAGGAACTCAGCGCGTCGATGGACGACCTGGTCGTCACCGGCTTTGAACTGCCCGAAATCGACTTGGTCCTTACGGAAGCCGCCGTTGAGACGCTGGAACATGAAGCCGCGACGATTCCCGCCGTGGGCACGATCGCGGTGTCGCAGCCGGGCGACGTCTGGCACCTTGGCGACCACAGGCTGATCCAGGGCGATGCGCGGGATTCCGATTGCTACTCGCGCATCCTGAACGGCAAGACCGCACAGCTGGTTGCGACGGACGTGCCCTACAACATGCCGGTCAAGACCATTACCGGGAACGAGCAGCACCGCGAATTCGCGATGGCGACCGGTGAAATGGATCGGCCGGAGTTTGGCGATTTCAATGTGGACTGGATAAAGGCCGCTGCCGACTGCTTGGTCGACGGTGGCCTCCTGTCGACCGCGATCGACTGGCGCAGCATCGATATCATTATGGCGGCCGCGCGCGAACTCGGCCTGGTGCATATCAACACGGCGGTCTGGGCAAAGACAAACGGTGGGCAAGGCTCCTTGTGGCGCAGTGCGCACGAGTTCTTCCCGTTTTTCAAGAAAGGCACGGCGGGTCACGTGAACAACGTGGAGCTCGGCAAGTACGGCCGCTGGCGCACGAACCTTTGGGTGTATCCCGGCGGCTCCAGCCTCAGGTCCGACTCGCGGGAGGGCCTCGAGGTTCACCCCACGGTCAAACCGCGCGCGCTGATTGAGGACATGTTGCTGGATGTTACCAATCGCGGTGACATCGTTATCGACCCGTTCGTGGAATCGGGCACGACCCTGGTTGCCGCGCAGGCAACCGGCCGCCGCTGCGTGGCGATCGAGATCGACGGCCGCTACTGCGACGTTGTCATCAGGCGCTGGCAAGACATGACCGGCGAGACCGCTGTGCTGGAGCCGACGAGAGAGAGCTTCGCGACGACGGCTCAGCGGCGTGCTCGCGTCGACGATGACACCGCCAGCTAGGGACTGGGCTGACGCGATGACCGACATGCGGACGAAACAGACGCGGCCCAAAAGGCAGCCGACGGGCAACTACCCCGTTGGCTATGCGAAACCGTCGGAAGACGCGAAGTGGAAGCCGGGCCAATCCGGCAATCCATCGGGACGGCCGAAGAAGCCCTCCGATCCGGATCAGATGTTCATGAAACATGCGATGAAGGAGACCAAGGTAAAAATCGGCGACCAGACCGAGCAGATGACGAACTTCGAGGTCATGTTGCTTTCGCTGTTTCAACAAGGCGCAAAAGGGAACATTAAAGCGATAAAGATTGTGCTGGACAAATATAGGGAAACGTATCGGGACATGGCAGCCAGCAGAACACTTGAACCGCAGGAAGAATTCTCGTGGGAGAAGGAGCAAGAGGAACTTTGGCAGATGCTGGAGAAGGTCCGCTACGGCGAAGCAGAAGACAAAGATGCGGACGACGATGAGAACGCGAATGGAAAGGACAAGAATGAAAATGACAATAACAACGAATAGTAACTCGTGGATAGGCAGCGCCGATGGTACACGACAAACAATACGTTATAGCCGCGGAGGGATTTCTGCGAGGTCTGAGCGCAACGTAGCGCCCCCGAAATAATTAATGTTAGCTTGGGGAAAATAGATTTCCACATCGGATGTCGCCTTGGGACATCTCAGGCGCCGGCATCCTGGAATTCGGCCATGAGGCGGACCATCGCATCCCGCCACCGTTCGCTTGCGGTGGTCAGGAGCGGCGCTGCTTCGACGGCGCGCCCGATGGCATCCACCACATCGGGCCAGCTCTTGTCATAGTGGCGCACCGTGCCGCCGACAATGTCGGCGACGGTCTGCAGATAGCGCTCACCCGCCATCGTGTTGCCCAAGCGATGGGCCGTGCCCCAGGCACCGTTGAGCCAGACGCGGCCGTCGACATCGATA
>CAZNTY010000393.1:0-3440 GCA_964576085.1 uncultured Undibacter sp.
AGATGCTCGAGCGGCACCGCGCAGTCCTCGACGAAGGAGACCGGTTTCCCCTCGTCCTTCATCGACATCATGATGTTGAGACCGGAGGTGCGCACGTCGGTGATCGCAGCCTGCAGGTCGGGGCTGAGCACTTCGACCACGCCGCCCCATCGTGCGCCCGGTCTGTCCCAGCCGAAGCCGAGATCGCCCATCAGGTCCTTCAGCTTGTGCAGACGGCGCAGATTCTCGTCCTGGTCTTCCTCGCCGAACTCCACCAGCAGGATGGCGTCGGGCTCGCCGCGCACGAACTTGTCCAGCGTCGGCTTGAACATCGCGATCGCGCCGGCGAGCTCGATCATGGTGCGGTCGATCAATTCCACGCCGATCGGCGCGAGCTTGACGATATGCTGGGCGCTGTCCATCGCGGCATGGAAGCTGCCGAAGTGACAGGCGCCGACCGCGCGGCGGCCGAGCAGCGGCGATAGTTTCAATTCGATGCGAGTCGAGAAGGCCAGCGTGCCCTCGCCGCCGACCAGCACGTGCGCGAGGTTGATGTCGTTCCTGCCAAATTGATTTGGACTTTGCGTCAGCGCATCGAGATTGTAGCCGCCGACCCGGCGCTGCACCTTCGGGAATTTCGCCGCGATCTCGTCCTGCTCGCGCGCACCGATCGCGAGCAGCCGCTCGGCGATCGGGCGCAACGCAGACTGCGACGGCACGCCGGAGAGATCATTTCCAATACGTCCGAACTGCGCCAGCGAGCCGTCGGCCAGCAGCGCCTCGATCGAAATGACGTTGTCGCGCATGGTGCCGAACCGCATCGAGCGTGCACCGCACGAATTGTTCGCCGCCATGCCGCCGATGGTGGCGCGCGAGGCGGTCGAGATATCGACCGGGAACCACAGGCCGTGCGGCTTGAGCGCGCGGTTGAGCTCGTCGAGCACGATGCCCGGCTCGACGGTGCAACGGCGGCGCTCGACATCGAGATCGATGATGCGGGTGAGGTATTTCGAGCAGTCGATGACCAGCGAATTGTTGACCGTCTGCCCGGCCTGCGAGGTACCGCCGCCGCGCGCCAGCACCGTGGCATTGTCCTCGCGGGCAATGGCGATGGCGCGCGCGGCGTCCTCGACGCTTTTGGGCGCGACCACCCCAAGCGGCATGATCTGATAGTGGGACGCATCGGTGGCATAGCGGCCGCGGGTGAACCGGTCGAACCAGATGTCCCCGCTCAACTCGGCTTTCAGCCGCCGCTCCAGGCCTGGCATTACAACGGCCACGCCGCATCTCCCTATTTTCGGCTACTTATGCCACTAAAGGCATGTTTGCAGTGCGGAAAAACCCTTGACCCGACTGTTACATTCATAGTTCAACGCCACAAGCGCCCCGCCCGGAGGCGGCGCGCCGACCGTGGCACCCCACGACATCGATAAAGCCGCTGCTTTTGGAGCGTTGACCTATGGCTCAGAATTCCTCGCGCGCGATCGGGCGACACCACCTGCACATCCCCGGCCCGACGCCCGTCCCCGACCGCATCCTGCGGGCGATCGACACCCCGATCATCGACCACCGTGGTTCGGAATTCGCGAAGCTGACGAAGCGAGTGCTCGAAGGCATCAAGACCATCTTCAAGACCACCAACCCCGTCATCGTCTATACCGCGACCGGCACCGGCGCCTGGGAGGCCGCGCTCGCCAACACGATGTCGCCCGGCGACAAGGTGGTGATGGTCGAGACCGGCCAGTTTGCCACATTGTGGAAGAATATGGCGGAGAAGCTCGGCCTCAAGGCGGAGTTCATCCCGACCGACTGGCGCCACGGCGCCGATCCCGCAGCGATCGAGGCCAAGCTGCGCGAGGACAAGAACAAAGAGATCAAAGCGATCTGCGTCCTGCATAACGAAACGTCGACCGGCTGCCTGTCGAACATCGCCGAGGTCCGCAAGGCGATCGACAAGGCCGGCCACCCGGCGCTGCTGTTCGTCGACACAATCTCGTCGCTCGCCTCGACCGACTATCGCCACGACGAGTGGGGCGTCGACGTCACGGTCGGCGGCTCGCAGAAGGGCCTGATGCTGCCGCCCGGCCTGTCGTTCAACGCGGTCAGCGACAAGGCGCTGAAGGCGGCGAAGACGGCGAAACTGCCGAAGTCGTTCTTCTCGTGGGAAGACATGCTGACCATGAACAAGGTCGGCTTCTTCCCCTACACGCCCGCAACCAACATGATCCAGGGCCTCGCGGTCGCGATCGACATGCTGCACGAGGAAGGACTCGACAACGTGTTCGCGCGCCATCATCGCCTCGCCGAAGGCACGCGGCGCGCGGTGAAACATTGGGGCCTCGACACCATCTGTGCCGATCCGAAGTATTATTCACCCACGCTCACTGCCGTGTTGATGCCCGAGGGTCATGACGGCGACGCATTCCGCGCGCTGGCGCTCGAGCAGTTCAACATCTCGTATGGCGCGAGCTTCGGCCGCTTCAGCGGCAAGATGTTCCGTATCGGCCATCTCGGCGACATCAACGAAGGCGATCTGCTCGGTGGCCTCGCGCTCACCGAGATGGCATTGCAGCTCGCCAATGTGCCGATCAAGGCTGGCGGCGTGCAGGCGGCGATGAACTATTTCGTGTCGGCCTCCGGCCAGGCGGCCAAGCAGGCGGCGGAGTAAGCCGCTTCATTCCCGGCAAGCGGTTGTCATCGCTCGGCGCCTTCAATTCGGCTGTCATCACCCGCGAAACTTGTCCCCGCGCAGGCGGGGAGCGGGTGATCCAGGAAAGGCAGCATTGATCGCGAGCTTCTGACTCATTGGCTACTGGATGCCCGCCTTCGCGGGCGTGACATCGAAAATCAGGCCACCTCTTTTTCCAAGACGCGATTGACGAAGTCTGTAACCGCTGCGAGCGTCGCCTCCGGCGCCTCGCGGTGCGGCGAGTGCTTGACGCCCGGCAGCAAGGCCACATCGACCGGGCAATAGCAGTCGCGCTGCGCCGCCTCGACCTGTGCCGTCGTGCCGTATTGGTCGTCCTCGCCCTGCACGATCAGGATCGGCACGCGGATATAGGCCAGCTTTTCGGTGATGTCCCATCGTCGGAAGCCCGGATCGAGCCAGGCATCGTTCCAGCCCCGGAATGCATTATCGGGATTCTGATGCCAGCGTGACAGCTTCAGGCGCAGGTCGCCGGTCTCGTAGGCCTTCTTCGCCTCCGCGATCGAAGCAATGCTGACATCCTCCGTGAAAAAATGCGGCGCGATCAGCACCAGGCCGCGCAAGCGGTGATCCTGGTGCGAGCCGGCATAGATCGTCGCGATCGAGGCGCCGTCGCTGTGGCCGACCAGCAGGCCGTCGCGAAAACCGATCGTGTCGAGCAGCGCCGGCAGCGTCTGCCGCGCCTCGTCGTGCATATAAGTCAGTGGTCGAGGGAGCTTGACCGGGCTCGACTGCCCGTAGCCGGCGCGAGAAT
>CAZNTY010000394.1:0-10043 GCA_964576085.1 uncultured Undibacter sp.
CTTAAGGAACTCGAGGCAGCACTCTCGGAGCTTTCAATACCAATTGAGGAAATCGTTGCAGGTGGAGGCGGGGAGGCCAAAGGCACGCAACGTTTGCGTCGGGCCTTGACCGCATTGAAGTGGACCAAAACAAAGTTTGAAGTGAAAAAGATGATCAATGGTCGCGAACGCGAAGCCATTTCGCATGAGATTGATCACGTCAGAGAATTTCCAAATGGGACCGTCGCTCTGGAGATCGAGTGGAACAACAAGGATCCCTTTTTTGATAGAGACTTAGAAAACTTTAAGCGCCTTCACAGCGATGGTGCGATTTCTGTGGGCATTATCGTAACTCGCGGTCGCTCGCTGCATGAAAAGATGCGCGATCTCGTGAATCAATTTTGTGAAGCTCGCAAAATTGGATCTTTTGATGAATTGAAACAGTGGGGTTACGAGCCTACGAGTAAGCAGCGACGAACAATCGAGAAGCGGGTTTCGCGAAAGAAAAACCCTCTCAGTTTTAAAGAAGCTTTCGTTGACAAATTCGTCTCCGACAAGTTTGGGGAAGCTACCACTCACTGGCGGAAACTAGATGATCGCGTCCATAGAGGTGTTGGCAATCCTTGCCCCCTTATTTTGATTGGCCTGCCCGACAGCATCGTGACCTTCGACGAAGGAAAGAGCGCGCTCGAGGAAGTTCTCAAAGCCGAAGATAATGATGAGCCGGATGACGAATAATTATTCGGCAGCGACTAGATGCGCTTGCGAATGATGCGCATAAGTTTTCCACGTCGGCCGATAGCTCTCATCAGCTTGATTGCCCCACGTCGTCCACAGTTTGCGCGTCCCACGCGCAAACAGTTCTAAGAACGGCCCCGGGCTACAAGCTTCAATAATTTCGTATTGTTCATCTGGCTTACGAGAATGCTCGCGCTTGCGCGTGGCAAGTAAGTTCACTTGCCGCCGACCAGGAGCAAGCGTTCTTGCGTTTTTTCCGCGCACACCAAATAGAACCAACTCGGTGACATTCCGGAAATAGAAGCCAACGCCACGACCGTCCGAACCACCGTCTTTTCTGACCTTGTGCCAGACGAGATTCGATTTGTAAGTAAAACCCCACGCCTTCATCACGGCTAGACCGTCAGGAAGGAGCGCATTTGGACACCACAAATATAAATGCGCTGTCGGAGCAACAATTTTCGAAACCGGTAGCGCTGCAATTTCGTCCAGCTTCATCGTGCCGTAGCGCGACAATCTCTTGTGCTCAGGTGCGACCTTCCCGGTCTTGTTCATGAACTGCCATGGCGGATCCGCCAACACTGTGGAAAATCGCCTAAGTCCGACAACGTCCAAAAGATCTTCTGCTGCATTCATTTGGCAGAACCAATTCCTGGCGACGGACCTTTGTCGCATAGCCGTTACCGCTTAATTAACTATATCATGTTCCCTATTTGTTCTCAACAAGAATTTTGTCCCTTTCCCCACGTATAGGCGCCCTATCCGCTCTTGACTTCCTTCCTATATCCTTATATTCCTATCAGCCTCCCCTCCACCGAGGGCGTCGTCGCGAGACGTTACGGCGGCGGGATGGGAGGCGGCCCCTGCGGGCGCGGCTCAACGTAAGCCGCGCTCCCGGGCGGTTCCGGGCTCGCCCGACGGGCACTAGGACCCGTCCGCGAGGAGTTCGCTGGACTGGGACAGGCCAAGGCCGATAACGCCGGCGGCGGCCACGTCCCAGGAAGCGCGGGCCTGGAGCCGGGCAACGCCCCGTAAGGGGCGCGAGCCAAGGCCGCACATGGAGCGCCGTGTGGCGAGCGTCCTCATCGCAAGAGGGCGCGACGCCACAGCCACCTCGCCTTCGCAGGCGAGCGCGGCGACGGCGTCAGGCTACGGTGCGCCACACGGCGCTCCATCCCTCAACATCGTTGGGGGACTCGCCCTCACCTCCTCGTGTCGGTGAGGGCCCTGCGAGGCCGGCGCAAGCCGGCAGGAAGACGGGCGTACCCGGCGCCCATGACAAAAAACACGGGCGCTTCCGCGCACCTGCAATTCAGGAGACATCCCATGCACCTGCCCGAACGCACCGAGGGTATGCATAGCGAGCGCGACGCACGCCGCAGGAATGGGCAAAATGAGCCACGCCATGCCGGCCGGTGAGCCACGTCATGCCGGCCGGATTGTCTGGCGCCGCGGGGCCGGGACTGGCCGGGTCGTAACGCACGTCGACCGCGGCGCGGCCGGCGCGGTATTGGCCCGCGGTTTTCACGACGGCGGCCTGCGGGCCGGACACCGCCATGCCGAGCCTGATCGGGTTGCTGCGATAGTCGCGGTCATGCAGGCGCGATGCCCCGCGACGAGTGAAGCCCTAATGCGGCTGTGCGCGCCTGCCGCCGGTGCTGGCCGGCGCGACCGAGCCTTTCAGCGTGTCATTGTCAGGCAGCTTCTTGGCCTGCTCGGCCATGTCGAGACAGGTCAGCAGCTCGACATAGCTCGGCGGGCCGCCCATGCGGACGAGCTCGGTGCAGCGCGACTGCTGCACCGCCGAGTATTGCGCCCAATGCTGCGCCAGCGCGGAGCGCGCATCGTTTTCCTCGGTCATGCAGGCATCGTGGCTGCGGCCGTTGACGCCGCTCTGCGCGGCGGCTTGGCAACTCGTCTCGACGTCGAGCTTTGGCGGGCCATCCGCCGCCATCGCCGTCAGGGCGACCAGCAGCGCCGGCGCGCTCAGAAGCCACGGAGCAAAGCGCATCATGCGAGCCTCCTCCGATATCGGCCGGAACCAACGTCCGGCGCCGCGTCAATGTTCCGTGACGGGGCTGGCCGCGCGGGCCGATATTGACGACACTGGCGCCGTCGCGACCATTCTAGGGGGAGTACGCTCGATGATCCAATCTGCAAGCCGGCTGGCCTGTCTTTCGGCGACGGTGCTGCTCCTCGCCGCCTGCGCGGCCCAAACCGGCGCCGGCAACGAACCTCGCGCGGCGGCCGCGCCGGCCGCGGTCGCTCCGGCGGCCCCCAAGGACGAACCCCCGCTCGACGTGCATGAGGCCAGCGCCGAATGCTGGATGCGATACGACAAGTCCGGCGGCAGTCTCGATGCCAAAGCCAAATTGGTGGACAAGTGCATCAACGACAAGATGAAAGGCGCAAAGCATTAGCGTAACGCGCTCACTCGCCTCTTGCCGCCGGCCAGCGGCCGCTTCAGAATTGTTTCGTCACGATTGAAGGAGTCGCCTCATGGCAAAGGGCCAGATGAAGCAGCCCAAGGAAAAGAAAAAGCCCAAGGCCGTCGACAAGCCGAAGCATGTGTCGGCCTACAAGGCATCGATGCAGCAGGGCTCGTCCGCTTCGCCGCTCGGCGCGCCGAAGAAATAATGCGTTAACGCTCGCGGCAGCGCCGTCCATAGCTTTGCCCAATTTCCCTGCGACCGTGCTCGCGCGGAGGGGAATGTGGGATTGATTGTTCCGAAAAAAGTTCGGCGCACGATGATGCTTGCCGCGGTCACGGGTGCCGTGGCAAGCGGCGCGCAGGCGCAGCCGGTCGACTCCGCGGCCGTCCTCGCGACGGAAGGCAAGGCCGCGATCGACGGGCAGCAGGCAACACCCGAACCCGCGCCAGTCCAGCTCGACGACGCCGCGCTGGCGAATGCCATGAATACCGATTTCCTGTTCGTCGCGGCGCCCAAGCCCAAACCATTGCCGCGAGTCGACACCGACCTGCATGCCAACTGGAACAAGACCGTCAACGGCGACGGTTCGGCGACCTACAGCGTCACCAGGCCGCTCGCCACGCCGTGGGACGCCAGGGTCGGAGCGGACATCAACACCGCGCCGTCGCCGGCGCCCTATGAACCACGTCAATTGCCGAAAACGACGGATACCGGCTCGGGCAGCGCCTGGGCCAACATCGCCGTGCCGGATGTCGCGACGGTCGAAGTTCGCGCCGAGCCCGCGAACGACTACGACAAGGTCGGCACCAAGCTGGAGCGCTCCCTCCCGCTCGGCCAAACATTGTCGGTGACGATGCAAGGCAGCGTGGGCTTCACCGAAATGCGCGCACCCACGGTCACCCAGGCAGCGTCCAATGCACTGCCCTCGGCGCGGCAGTTCGATACCGACAAGTCGGTGCAGCTGAACATCCTGCCGACCGGCACCACCCTGCTGGCGGGCTCCAGCACCGCGACCGGCGATCCGGTCACGCACCGGCGTCTCAGCGCCGCGCAGAAGATTTACGGTCCGTTGAGCATCACCGGGTCCGTCAGCGATGTCGGCCAGCCGACCAGCAGCGCCAGCGTCACCGCGGGCCTCAATTTCTCCTGGTAATTGGTGAGAAGTCGCATCCGGACCGCGGCTGCCTTCAATCCGCCGTCAGTTGGCCAAAATCCCGTGCGGCAATCGGCCTCAGGGGTTGGTGGAGTACAGGAGGAGTCAAAGATGACGGCAATCAGACCAGAACGGGCACCGGCGACGCGGCTGGCCGGCAACGGCTCCGGAGAGGCGACAAGTCCCACGGATGGAACGACCTTCGAAGGCGAGATTCGGGAATTCATCAGGCGCGACGTCGCCCCCCTGCGGCGCTCGCGCGGCGAACCTGATCCGGCCGGGGATCCCGCAGCGGACCACGTCAACAAACTGATCGGCCGGGTGTCCGGCGCTGCGATGGAGGAGATCGACCGTGTGATCCTCGAGCTGCAAGGCGTCCGGGAGATGCTGCGCACCGAGGGCGAGCGCGTCACGCGCGAGATCTCCGGCTTCGCCAGCCTCAATCATGCCGCCATCACGTCGATGAAGGTGATCGCCGACAGCCTGGCGCAATGGAAGAACGGTGCGCAGATCCGCCCGCCTTCCCGCTAGACATTCCGCACCGATAACGGCGGGCCCTTGCCCGTCGTTATCGACCGCGAAGGTCATTCAATTCAGGCGGACTGTTACTGCGAGGCCGGCCGCAACACTGCCGCTGTCGCATCCGTCGCAGCCTGCGGCACGCTGATTGTGACGACCGCCCCGCTGATGACGATCACGGCGGCAGTCACCGCGCCGAGCATCCAGCCGATGAAACCAAGCCCCCTGCGATCTGCCATTGCCCTCTCCTCGGCCCGACGGAAAGAGAAGAGCCGGCGGGCCGCAAACAACGTAAGCGCCGTGGATAAGTTCCACGGCGACGCATCGTCTGGGTTGAGAAAATGCCGCGAACGATCAGTTCGCTGCGACCTTGCGCTTCAGCGGATAATCGCTGCTCTCGTAGAGCTTGCGGATGCCGTTGCCGTCGAAACGCTTTTCCTCGACCTCGAGATAGGCGCCGAGCAGCGACTCTGGCGGCAGCTCCTCGATCGCAAAGCGGATGGCTTCGGCCGCGGTATTGAAACGCTTGTATCCGATCGGGCGACGCGTCTTGCGGCTGCGGCTGGGAAACAGTTCTGACGGGGCCCGGTAGTTAATCATCGACATATCACACGCTCCTCGTCCGCTAATATGGGCCTTGCGGGCGTGAAAATCCAGTCGGCGGGCGCAGCATGATGCGGCCCAGGGTAAATGCGAAGCGGTCCGGCGCGGGCACGCCGGACCGCCACAACTTAAAGGCTATTCATCGACTTCGGCGACGATCTCGCTGGTCGCCGGATCGACCAGCCAGGCCCGGTTGTTTATCACCATGTAACGGTAACTTCTGACCGCCGGTACTTCGACGGCAAGATTTTCCGGAATCGGATAGAGCGCGACGTCGGCCGGCACGCGCGTACCGACCCGGTATTCAACGACCGGAGCAGGCTGCCCGACCGTCACTTGCCGGCGCACGACGGGTTCGCGCACGATGGTGCGATAGATCGTCTGGCGCTGCACCGGCGTCAGCACCAGCGGCGTTTCGGTGGTGACGACGGCTGGCGGCGGCGCCGGCTCGGTGACGATCGTCGTCGTCTGTGCCTGCGTCGCGGTCGCCGTCAGGGTGGCGGCCAGCGTCAGCGCCACATTGCGGATGAGATGCATCGGATCCTCCTCACTCGTCATCGCGTGTGGGGAGGCAACGCCAGGTCTGGGGGTGCTGTTCCGAAAGTTCCGCACCGCGTGCGAGGAACTTCACCATCAGGCGATGCGTGCGGCCCTCAGCGCCGGCCGCAACGCCAACGTAAGGGGCAAGGTCAGCAGCACGACGCCAGCAACGACAAGCAGGGCAACCGGCACGCCGACGGCGTCACCGAGCAGGCCGTAGATCGCCGGCGACACCGCGCCGGCGCCGATCGTGCCGGTATAGAAGATGCCGAAGGCGCGGCCGTGCCGCGAGGGTTCGACAAGGTCCGGCACGGAGCCATAAAGCACCGATGACGTGCCGTTAAGCGCGATGCCAACCACCGGCAACACGCTCACGGCGCCCTCGAGCGGCAGCGGCAGCAGCGCGGCGATGCCCGCCGCAGTGATGATTTCCGTGAGCCAGACCGTCGCAATGACGCCGATTCTCGCGCCAAGGAACGCGAACACCAACTTGCCCGCCGCCCCGCCCGCGAACACCAACGTCAGCGAAAGGCCCACTGTCTGCAGGCTTGCGCCTTTGGCCGTCAGCACGAACGGCAGGAACGTCAGAAACGCCATGCGGGTCGCGCTGTCGAGCACGCCGATCGACAGCAGCAGCGGAAAGCCGAAGGCATGCAGCCGGCCCGCCGGCGTGCTGCCGGTCTTCGTCTCCTTTGCAGCCGCCACATCCGGCAGTCGCGGCGCGACAACGTAAATCGCCACGGCGGCAATCACGCCGAAACTGCCGAGCACGATCAGCGCATGACGCCACGGCAGCATGACCAGCAGCAGGCTGGCGGCGGCCGGCACGCTCATTTTCCCGATGTCGCCGGCGAAATTGTAGGTGCCGAGCGCCTTCATTGTGCGGCCGGCGCCGAAGGCGCGCGCGATCAACGATGACGCCAGCGGGTGTTGCGTCGACGCGCCGAGCCCGCCGATGAACAACGCCATCACCAGCCCGACGAGGCCGCTGCTAAGACCGGCGAAACAGTAACCGACGCCGGCAAGCGCGGTGCCGAGCGCCAGCACCAGCGGCGTGCCGTATCGCTCGGCCAACAGGCCGGACGGCACCTGGAAGCCGGCCAGCGTTCCGGAGAACACCGTCTTGAGCAGGCCAAGCGCGGCGAAACCGATGCCGAATTCCGCCTGCCAGACCGGCAACAGAACGTAGATGAGATCGGTATAGCCATCGTGCAGCGCGTGCGCACCGAACGCGACGCCGGCGGCACGGCGTTCCGTATTCCGAGGATCAGACACGATCGCGGTCATTGCCGCCCGGCTTTCGCTCGACGAACGTCGTGCTCTCGAACGACAGCACCGGCTCGCCACGCTGGTTGACACCGTCGCTCCTGATCGACATCAGGCCCCAGCCGGGCCGACTCGCCGACAGCCGCGTCTCGATCACCTCGCTCGCATAAGTGATCGTATCATCAACATAGACCGGCTTGAGCCATTTGAGATTGCGAAAGCCGGGCGCCGGGCCGATCGCGGCGACCGGTTCGCCGCGTGCGCGGGCTGCTTCCGCGGCGCGCTTGCGGTGAGCCACCATCAGCTTCATCCAGACTGCCGCCGTATGCCAGCCGGAGGCGCAGAGCGCGCCGAAGTGCGAGCGCGTGGCCTCGGCTTCGTCCATGTGGAAAGGCTGCGGGTCGAAACGCGCGGCGAACGACTTGATCTCGGCAGCGGTGAACCGATAGCTGCCAAGCTCGAAACGGTCACCAACGCGAACATCATCGAAATACTTCATGGTGCCGCCACCTGCGCAACCGCACGCGGTGCCATGATCATCGAGGTGGTCAGCACCATCAACGGCTCCCGCTCGTCGTCGAGCACCTCCATGCGCACCTTGACGAAGCCCATCCCGGGCCGGCGGGTCGAGAGCCGGGTGTCGAGCACGGTGGCGCGCAGCGTGATGCGCGTGCCCGGGCGCAACGGCTTGAGCCATTTCGCCTCGTCGATGCCCGGCGCGCCCATCGAGCTCGAATTCAGCACGAAGCCGTCGGCCGCCATCCGCATCATCAGGCAGCAGGTGTGCCAGCCGGACGCGGCCAGTCCGCCGAGCATGGTGGCGCGTGCCGCATCCTCGTCGAGATGCATCGGCTGCGGATCGAACTCGGCCGCAAAAGCCACGATCTCCTCGCGCGTCACCAGACGCGGGCCGTGCTCGAGCACCATGCCGGGCGTGAAGTCCTCGAAGTACCGTTTGCCCATGATCTCATTGCCCATGATCTCAACCTAGCAAAGCGAGCGATGCTCAGGTCGCAAACCGGAAATGCATCACGTCGCCGTCGGCGACCACGTAATCCTTGCCCTCCAGGCGCATCCTGCCGGCCTCCCTGGCGCCGACCTCGCCGCCGTAAGCCACGTAGTCGTCATAACTGATGGTTTCGGCGCGGATAAAGCCCCGCTCGAAGTCGGTATGAATGACGCCAGCGGCCTGCGGCGCGCGTGAGCCGCGGGTGACCGTCCAGGCCCGCGCCTCCTTGGGCCCGACGGTGAAGAACGTAACCAGGTGCAGCAGGTCGTAGCCTGCGCGGATCAGCCGGTTCAGCCCCGGCTCCTGGAGACCGACCGCCTCGAGATACTCGGCGCGCTCGTCGGCCGGCAGCACCGCGATCTCCGATTCGATCTTTGCCGAGATCACCACCGCGACCGCCCCTTCCTCCCTGGCGCGCGCCTCGACCTTGCCCGAATAGTCGTTGCCGGTCGCAGCGGAGGCTTCCTCCACGTTGCAGGCATAGAGCACCGGCGCCGACGTCAGCAGCCCGAGCGAATGGAACAGCTTCTCTTCCTCCGGCCTGCGTTCGACACGGCGCGCCGGCTTGCCTTCGCGCAAGAGAGCGAGGGTGCGCTTGACGAGGTCGAGCGTCTCCCTGGCTTCCTTATCGTTGCCCTTGGCCTTCTTCTCCAGGTTGTCGACGCGCTTCTCCAGGCTCTCGAGATCGGCGAGCATCAGCTCGGTGTCGATCGTCTCAATGTCGGCGATCGGATCGATGCGCCCTTCAACATGCGTGACGTCATCGTCCCTGAAGCAGCGCACGACATGGACGATGGCATCAACCTCGCGGATGGTGGCGAGGAACTGGTTGCCGAGCCCCTCGCCCTTCGAAGCGCCGCGCACCAAACCGGCGATGTCGACGAAGCCGATCCGGGTCGGCACGATCTCGGCCGATTTGGCGAGCTTCGCCAGCGTCTCGAGCCGCGGATCGGGTACTGCAATCTCGCCGATGTTCGGCTCGATGGTGCAGAACGGATAGTTCGCCGCCTGCGCGGCGGCGGTCTGCGTCAGCGCGTTGAACAGCGTCGACTTGCCGACGTTCGGCAATCCGACGATGCCGCATTTGAATCCCATTGCGAAAGGTCCTCAGTCCGCGCTGCCGTTTCTGTCCTGCTCACTCTCGAAGCCCCGCGCAGCCATGCCAAGGTGCACCTTGTTCTGGAAGCGTGCGTCCTCGCGCCGGGCGAGCAGCGGCGCGTTTTCGGCGATGATGTCGATCAGCGCCTCGAACATCGGCCGTTCGTCCTTGGCGAAATCCGTCAGCACATAGCGTTCGACGAGGTTCTTGTCGCCCGGGTGACCGATGCCGACGCGCACGCGGCGATAGTCGTTGCCGACATGCGCCGTGATCGAGCGCAGGCCGTTATGGCCGGCGACGCCGCCGCCGACCTTCACTCGCACCTTGGCCGGCGCGAGATCGACCTCGTCGTGGAAGACGACGATGTCGCCGATCGCGATCTTGTAGAAGCGCGCGGCTTCCGCCACCGCGCGTCCGGACTCGTTCATATAAGTGCCCGGCAGCAGCAGCAGGACGCGTTCGCGCGCGATCTCGCCTTCGACGAAGACGCCCTGGAATTTGCGCCGGAACGGGCCGAAGCGGTGCGCCTTGGCGATCGCCTCGACGGCCATGAAGCCGACATTGTGGCGGTTGCCGGCGTACTTCGCACCGGGATTGCCGAGGCCGACGAAGAGCAGCATGGCGTCAACGGCGTTCAAGCCGCCCTACGTCGGACTCCCGGAGAGAAAAAGAGGCGCGGAACGCGCGCCCCCTCACTTCTTGGCC
>CAZNTY010000395.1:0-3740 GCA_964576085.1 uncultured Undibacter sp.
GCGACCGGAAATCACCACCGAAGCCGGCGTGGTGAGAGATGCGGAGTTGGTGCTGGTCTGCGTCAAGAGCGCGGACACCGCCGCGGCCACAGCTGCGGTCGCGCCGCATCTCGCCGCCGATGCCGCGCTCGTCAGCCTCCAGAACGGCATGGGCAATGTCGAGACGATCCGCCAACGCACCGGCCATCCGGTGGTGGTGGGTCTGGTCTATATCGGCGCCAATATGCCGACGCCTAATCACGTGCGCCATGCCGGCGGCAACCGCGTGGTGGTCGGCGCCGTAGCGGGATCGGGCGTGGACCGTGCGCTGGTCGAACAGATCGCGGCGTTGTTCCGCGCGGCAGGCATTACGGCCGAGGTGTCGGCCGACATGGACGCAGAGCTTTGGCGCAAGCTCTTGTTCAACTGCGCCTACAATGCCGTCTGCGCGCTTACCGGCAAGCCTTACGGCGAGATGGGCGCGATGTCCGAGGTCCGCGCCGTCATGCAGGATGCGGCTGATGAAGTCGTGGCGCTGGCGCGCCGCAAGGGCGTGACGATCCCGGACGAGGCGATGGCGTCCCTGTTCGCGATGACGCAGTCGATGCCGTTGCAGATGTCTTCGACCGCGCAGGACATCGTCAGAGGCCGACCGACCGAGGTCGATTATCTCAACGGCTATGTCGCGCACGAAAGCGCGGCGCTCGGCCTCGCCGCACCGGTCAATCGCACGCTGCATGCGCTGGTCAAGCTGCGGGAGAAGACTCCGTGAGTCCGGTATGACGAAGCAGCGGTGCCGGTGAAGCCGGCATATCGGGGTCTTGCAGCGCCGCGGCGATTTTTGCCGTGGCGGGGGATGCAGCGCGGGACAGAATACGGCGGCCGATCTGCCGTGCCGCGACAATGGCGCCGACCGCGACGGCGATGCCGGCGATGACGTCGATGAAATAGTGGCCGCCGACGAACGGCGTCACGAACAGCATGGCGCCCATCGTCACCGCCGCGACCGGACGCAGCCACCACACCGACCACATCGCCCACAGGAACAGCACGGCCGAGGTCGCATGGAAGCTCGGAAAGGCGACGATGCCGGCGAGGTTCATCAGGTCGAGCTCGCGCAGCGAGCCGTCGCGGATCAGCGGCACATCGCGCAACTGCATGAGATAAGCCGGTGAGCGGAACGGCGCGTCGCTTGCCGTCAGCATCTGCTCGTCGTAGATGCCGATCGCCGGCAGCACCGCCGAGATCGCCGTCGTCACGATCAGCGACAGCGCGAGCGCCAGCGTGAATTCCTGGAGCCGCCGGTATTTGCGGGCGAAGCCGAGCGCGACCGGAATGCCGAACACCGGCCAGCGGATCATCGAGTAAGCGAGGATCGCGTTCGAGATCATCCGGTCGCTGCTGGTGAGGAAGGCGAAATAGCCGGGCCAGTCGAGGCCGAGCGCGCGGTCGATCCGCGCGAGCATCGCGTCCTGCATCGGGAAGTTGGCCGAGGCCGCGACATAGGTCAGCGGGCCGACCAGGATCGCGATAACCAGGATCTGGCCGGTCGAGCCGAGGATGAAGATGACCAGCGGGTCGCGCTTCTCGCCGCGATATGAGTTGTAGAGCGCGGCGATCAGGTAGAGCGCGGCGGTGGAGCAGGCCGTGAACGCGCCCGCGAGCTTGATCGAGAAGCCGGTCGCCAGCATGGCGACGCCGAGCGCCAGCGCCAGCAGGCCGATCACCACCCAGTTGGCGTGAAACAGCCGCAGCGCGTCCGTTTCTTCGGAGTGCATCGAAAGGTCCCTGTCCGGATCGGCGCGGACGCTATCGCCGCGCGGCTTAACATCTCCGCAAGAACGATGGTTAGCGTTGCTTAACCACGCTCGCGCATGGACTGTTTACGGCGCGGCGCAGAACCAGCGCGGCAACGATCGCGACGGCGGCGAACCCGACCGGCAGCGCGATGAACGGGAAGCTCGCGATCAGCGCGCAGGCGAGCGCGACGGCGGTTCCCTCGTAGGGCAGGAACTGGGTGCGCCGGCCGAGCCGGTAGAGGTAGGCGAGCGGCACGGCCAGCACGACGAGGTCGTAAGTATAGAGGTAGGGCGTCGTCAGCAGGATGCCGGTGCCGAGCGCCGCCGCCTTGATCTCGAAGACGGCGCGGCCGCGCCAGATCAGCGCGACGACGGTGGCGGTGGCGAGCGCCAGCGTGCCTTGCAGCATCCACGCCACGGATTCCGGCACGCCGATCGCGCGGGCGAGGCCGAACAGCGTTTGCAGCTTGCCGAAATTCGCCCAGCCGTCGGACAGGAACGCCTGCGAGGTATGCGGGATCGAGGCGAAGAATGCGACCCAGGTCTCGGTGCCGAAGGCGAACCAGGACGCCGCCGCCATCAGCGCGGCCGTGATTGCCGCGCTCATGACGACACGCCAGTGGCCGGCGGCGATCAGCGCGACCGGAAACAGCAGGCCGAGGTGCGGCTTGTAGGTCAGCAGCCCGATGAAGAGACCCGCCAGCACGGGCCGGCGCTCGATCGTCAGCAGCGCGCCGCCGACCAGGCCGGCGGTGAGGAATCCGTTCTGGCCGACGATGCAGTTCGACAGGATCGCCGGGAAGGCGAGCGCGAGCAGGTAGCCGGCGTCGTTGCCGACGATCCGGCGAACGACGACGAGGTAGGCCGGGACCGTCGCCGCAAGCCACAGACTGTAGGCGGCAGCGTAGCCGGCAAGCGCCGTCAGGGCGGCGACGGCGAGGAACGGCGGCGGATAATGCCAGCCGAAATAGCCCGGAAAGGCGTGCCCGACGGCGATTTCCTCGACCGCCTTGTGCGTCGGCCAGTCATAGGCAAGCGCCTGCTGTCCTTGCAGAACGAGCTTGCCCGCGGCCCAGACATTGACGAAATCGGAGGCGACGCCCTGGCCGTCGGGCCCCAGAATCCACGTGCCCTGCCAATAGCTTGCGGCGAGATAGAGCGCCTGGGCGAACACCAGCGCGATGCAGGCGAGCTCCACCGGACGCGCCAGGGGCGCCGGTCGGGGCTGCTCCATGTCCGCGGCCGTCATGACCGAAGGACAGTATGTCCGCCCGATTGCCGAACCCTTACAATCCGATGCTGCATCGCCCGCTTTGATATTGCGATGCAACAATTTCTTCGTCAGACTGTTGTTTCCAGGGTCAAGGGAGCATCGCCATGCCGGCAGTCGCGCGGAGGAAGGTTGCGGCACTGAAGGACCTCTATGCGGTGGGTGAAATCCCGCCCTTCGGTCATGTCCCGGACCGGATGCACGCCTGGGTGATCCGCCAGGAGCGCCACGGCCCGCCGGAACAGTCGATGCGGCTCGAGGTGGTGCCGACCTGGCCGATCGGCGAAGACGAGGTGCTGCTGCTCGTGATGGCGGGCGGCGTCAATTACAACGGTATCTGGGCCGGCCTCGGTCAACCGATCACGCCGTTCAACGTCCACAAGCAGCCCCTCCACATCGCCGGCTCCGATGCCTCCGGTATTGTCTGGGCGGTCGGCCCGAAGGTGCGGCGCTGGAAGGTCGGCGACGAGGTCATCGTCCACTGCAACCAGGACGACGGCGACGACGAGGACTGCAACGGCGGCGATCCGCTGCTGTCGCCCTCGCAGCGCATCTGGGGCTACGAGACGCCGGACGGCTCGTTCGCGCAGTTCTGCCGCGTGCAGTCTCGGCAGCTGATGGAGAAGCCGAAGCACCTGACCTGGGAGGAGGCGGCCTGCTACACGCTGACGCTCGCCACCGCCTACCGCATG
>CAZNTY010000396.1:0-10869 GCA_964576085.1 uncultured Undibacter sp.
CCGACCAGAACAAGCTGATCGCCAAGCGGCTCGGCGTCACCGAGCAGGACGTCGTCGACATGAACCGGCGGCTGAGCGGCGATGCCTCGCTCAATGCGCCGATCCGCGACGACGGCGACAGCGGCGAATGGCAGGATTGGCTGGTTGACGAGGCGCCGAGCCAGGAGCGAGTGCTGGCCGAGAGCGAGGAGAGCGACAATCGCCACAAGGCGCTGATCGACGCGCTCGGCGTGCTCAACGAGCGCGAACGGCGCATCTTCGAGGCCCGGCGACTGGCCGACGATCCGATTACGCTTGAGGAGCTTGCCGAAGAGTTCGGCGTATCGCGGGAGCGCGTGCGCCAGATCGAGGTGCGCGCCTTCGAGAAGGTGCAGAAAGCAGTCAAATCCGGCGTTGCCCGCATGGAGACGCCGGAAGCGGCGCAGACGGCGGTTCATTGAGCAGGTGGGATGTCATAACGTCATGAAGAAAAGTTGGGCTGTTCTGGCGATGGCCGCCGCGATCATGTGTGTGGCTGTCCTGCCGGCAGGTGCCGTCAATGGCCAGACGCAGGCCTCAGACACGCAGAAGACGCGACAACAGCAACATGTTCAGCGGCCGCAAGGCCAGCCGCCCTTCGTGCCTCAAAACGCCTGCGATTACGACCGCGCGGCCGGCCGCTGCGTCATCGACCTCGGCTATGGCCGCTGCATGGAGTGCAGCGGCGGGCCGTACAAATAGGGCCCGTCGCACCGGGCGCGGGACCCTGGTCCGCCGGATCAAAACGTCTGCTCCGGTGTTGGCTGCCTGCGGGCTGGGCACAAGGAGGCGGACATGACGACGCGTGCATGGCTGTCCGCGATCGTGGCGGCGACGGTGTTCACCGTTGCCATGCCGCATTCGTTCGTGGGAACCGGTGACGAGGCAATTGCCGCGACGGCCGTGAAGAAAAAACACAAGCGCCACGTCGCGAAACATCGCACGCGACAAGACAGTGCTTATCCCGCGCTCGAGCCGTTCCGGTCTTCGGGCTTCATCGGCCGGTTTCCCGGCAGTTGCGCCTATGATCGCGCGGCCGGACGCTGCATGATCGATCTCGGCTACGGACGCTGCATGCCCTGCGAGATCGGCGGCGGCGGGCGATGGTGATCGGCCACCCCTGACACCGCCGCCGCGCTTCAGCACGATAATAGAAATCAGACCCTCGGCGCCGGAGCAGCGCCGAGGACGGAATGTCGGCTCGACGAGCTCGTCTACTTGGCGAACTTGCTTGCCTGCACCTCCGGCTGACGCCGGACATAAATGCCACGGAAGAACAGCTTGCAGCCGGCGGTGCCAGCGTAGTTATTGATGAACCCTTCGAGCGTGACGAAATCGTCGCTGGCCGTCACGGTCGCCGGAGTCTGGGTTATGCTGTAGGTGCCAGTAACCGGCCCGGCGAACGCCGCGCGATCGTCAATGCCACAGTTCAGATAACTGCCGGTGCCACTGAACTGCGCCGTCGTGCTCGCATTGGTGATCAGCATCGCGTGGTTGTTGTCGAGAAAATGAGTGAACGCCGACGGTGCGTCGCCGCTCACCAAGCGCGGACGATAGAGCGAACGCGCGGTGTCGTTCGGCCTGAAGAACTGGATCGGACACTGCGCCGACTGGCTGTAGACTTGGATGGCACCGTCCCAATACTGCGCCGAGGGCTGCACGTTTCCGTTCGACGTGCATTGCGTGGCGGCAAAGGCCGGCACGGCGGCGGCCATGACCGGCAGCGCCAGAAATGCCGAAACGATCTTTCGCATGGTCCGTCCTCCCGGTCCTAGTTGTCTGCGGGCAGCCGCTGGATAAACCCGGCCCGAATGGTCAGCTGGCATCCGGTAACGCCGGCGAAGTTTGTGACGGTGCCGGTGACCTTCACGTAACGCGCCGTCGCGGTGACGGGAGCGGCAAACGTTAGATTGTAGGTGCCGCCGCTCCAGCTGATCACGCCGGACGCCCCGTCCATGAACGTCCCCTTGTAAGTGCCGGTGCCGCTCATGGTGTGATTGGTCCCGGCTTCCTGAAGCTGCAACTGCTTGTCGCCGTTGCCGGTCATGATACCGGCTCTCGGGTCGGTCGCTTTCAGCTTCGCGCGATAATAGGCCGGAATTGATCCGGTAAAATCGCCCGCCGCGTCGCATTGCGACGATTGCCCAATGATCTGCATGGTGCCGTCCCAGATACGGGCGGCGCTCGCAGCCCAGCTCGAGGTGCCGGCACAACCCAGGACCGTCGCCAGAATAAGCACAGATTTTCGGTGTGACACGTGACGTCCTCCCCCAGAAGAGTCTCGTTGCTTGATCCTAGCGCGGGACGGAGAACCGGGCCAGCCGACAACTCAGGCCGTGCACTCAAAAATCCAGCAACCCGCAGCGTTCCAGCACAAAGGCGAGCCAGATCGCCGGCGCGAGAAAGGCGCCGAACGGGATTTCGGCCCGCCGGTCCGGTTTCTGTCGCTTGGCGAGCCCGCGGCTGCCGACCGCCAGCAGCCCACCGACGGCGGCAATCAGCAGGGCAATCGGCAATGTCGGCCAGCCCAGGAATATTCCCCCTGCCGCCGCCAGCTTGGCATCGCCGAGGCCAAGCCCTTCGACACCGGCCCGCCACAGATAAATTTGCCGTAAAACCAGCAGGGCGCCGCCGGCCGTAATTCCCCGCGCCAGCGCGTCGATAAAGGCGAGCCCATAGCCCTCCGGCCCGGCCTCGGTGAAAGTCAACGCAAGCCCGAGCACGACCAGCGCGAGATTGGCCGCATCCGGAATTACAAGATGCTCGAGATCGACCGCCGCGATAAAGATCGCGATGACGGCCAGCGAAGCGGCGAACAGCGAGAGCGGCAGCGGCAGCACGTAGAGGGAAACGGCCGCGCCCCCGGCCATCGCGGCAACGGTCCATCGATGGGCCGGACGACCGATCATCGACGCCGCCCGGGCGGCCGCATCCCGCTAGCGGGCGTCGCGAGAGCTCGGCGCGCGCATCGGCGTCGCCGAAAGGTTTTGTCCGAGCGTCGAGAGCTTGGACCGCAACTCCTCCGCCACCAGCTGCGCATCGGTGCCGTTGCGGATGATTTGCGGGCGGATGAAGATGATCAGCTCGGTGCGGTTGAGCTTCTTGTCGTTGGTCGCGAACAGGTCGCCGATGCCCTTAATGTCCATCAGGATCGGCACGCCGTTGCGGTCGACCTCGGCGTTGGAACTGATCAGACCACCGAGCAGCACGGTCTGCCCGCTGGTGACGGCGATCGAGCTCTGAATCTTGCGCTGCGAGATTGTCGGCCCGAGAGTCGGATCGGTGGACGCGACGGCGGAAACTTCCTGGCTTACATCGAGATTGACGGCACCGTTGGCGTTGACGCGCGGAATGACCTTCAGGATCACGCCGGTGTCGTGCCGCTCGACGCTGCTCAAGAAACCGCTGCCATTCGGGTTGGTCACGCTATCGAGCGTGCCGGCCTGCTGCGTGACGATCGGAACCTGGTCACCGACCTGCAAGGTGGCGGGCTGGTTGTCGAGCACCACCAGCGCCGGCGCCGACAAGACCTTCACGTCGGTGACGGTCCGGAGCGCATTGAGCACCACCGCCGGACCCGACGGACCGTTGAGGATGATGTTGGCACCGTTCGGGACCGGACGGGCACGGTTGCCTTTCGGCGTGAAGCCGATCGTGCCGCTGGTGTAGGCCCCGGTGCCGCCGATGTGATCGAAGTAATACTGCACGCCGTACTGCAATTCATTCTTCAGCGTGACCTCGGCGACGGTGACGTCGATCGCGACCTGCAAGGGCGCCTTGTCGAGCTCGAAGATGGCGCGCTCCACCATCTTGTACTGGTCGCGGCTGGCGTAGATCAGCAGCGAGTTGTTGGCCGGATCAGCCGTGATCCGGATATTAGGGAACGGCGCGGGGCCGCCCTGACCGCTGCTGGTCGACAGGCTTGAGATGTCGGTGGTGCGCCGCTCCGCGCCGGCCTGGAGTTGTCCGGAGCGTCCTGACGGGCCGGCCCCTTCGGCCGTGTTCTGGCCGAACAGGGACGGTGTCGCGGCATTTGTGCTGGCGCCGGACGACGAGCTGCTGGTGCCGCGCTGGAAGCTCGCGCCGGGCGTGAGCTGCGAAAGATCGGCATTGCCGACCGAGCTGAGCCCGCTCGACTGGCCGGTGAAAACGTCCTTCAACACCGCGGCGATCTGCTTGGCATTGCCGAAGCGCAGCTTGTAAACGCGCACCGTCGTGTTGTCGTAATCGGCGCGGTCGAGGCGCTCGATCCAGGTCTTCACGTCGCGGATCAGACGATCGGACTGCGCGATCGCCAGCACGGCATTGAGCCGGTTGATCGGCTGGAAGCGGACCAGCCCGGCCGCAGCGCCCTCCTTGCCGGAATCGAACACCTCGCCCAGCTCCTTGATGATGGTATCGGGACTGGCGTTGCGCACCGGGAAGATGCCGACCGACTGACTTTTCATCCAGTCGACGTCGAGCGCCAGCGCGGCTTCGATCGCGCTGGCCCGCTCGGTGCCGGGACCCTGCACCATTAGGATATTGCGGGTGGTGTCGACGCGCACCATGCCGGGCTTGGTGGCGAAGCTGTCGAGAGCCTGAAGAATCGTTTTGGCGGAGACGTAACGCAGCGGCATCACCGAGATGCCGTAGCCCGGAGTCAGATTGGCCTGGTCGACGACGCCGTTGCCAAGCGCCTCGCCGATCGGAAGGACCTTGTAGATGCCGCCTTCCTGCACGACGTTGGCGTTGACGATTTTGGCCGCGCTCTCGTAGAGCGACATGATCGACGCTTTCGGCACCGGCCGACCGGAGGACAGGCTGAGCGTCCCCTGCACGCGCGGATCGACGCTGTAGGTGAGCTTCAGGATGTCGCCGAGCAGCACCTTGGTGACGGCGTTGATGTCAGCATTCTGGAAGTTGAGATCGTAGCTGTCGACGCCTCGGGGAACGGCCTCCTCGCCAGGCTCGGCCGGGGGCGGATTCGCCATCGTTGCGACGTTGCCGGAGTCTTCCCCGGAGCCGGCATAGATTTCGCCCTTCGGTTTTGGCTGTTCGCGCAACCTGTTATCGAACGGCGCGGCGTTGCGTGCGGTGAGGTCGGCGCTGGTGACGGCATCGGAAGCCTGGTCGGTGTCGCCGACGCTAAGCGCCTTGTCGAGCCCCGAACAACTGCTCAACACCATCGCCAGCAAACCGAAAATGGCGGCCCGCGCCGCCACCGGAAGCCTCTGGACTTCAACGCCGCCGTACATTCGTACCCGCCATACCCCGTCACGAAAATCTATCACAAATTCCGTGCCTTGCGCGAATGAAGACTGCAATTGCGGCGGCCGTAAAAAATATGGCTAACGCCCGGAATCCACACGGAACTTGCTGAATTTAACTGAGCAAATTCATTCCTCGTCCTCCGCCGGCTGCGGTGGGCGCGGCAGCCGGCGGGGGTCTGCTCGCCCCAGGCGTGGCGGCGGCGGCGGATGCTGACGCGCGTTGCGCGGATTCCGGGCCGACGGAGGCGGTTTTGGCTGCGCGGTCGCCGGACGGACCGCGGGCGAGTTCGACGGCGTGATGTCTTCGTCAACTTCCCCATCGTCCTCGCTCGCCGCCGGTGCCGGCTCGGATTCGACCGGCTTGCCGTCCTCGCCGACACGGCCGACCTGGACACCGGGGGCGCTTGCTTCGTTGAACAGCCGCATGCGTACCCGCTTGTCTCTCCCGCGCAGCACGACCGCGCGGTCGGAGATGTCATCCACGCTCCAGTCGCCGATCTTGTCGCCCTTGGGAACGCGGGTCTCTTCCTTGGTATCGGTATTTCGGAAAATCGCGGCACTCATATCGGCGCCAAGCACGATGCCGACCAGCTCGAACGGCATCGATGCAGCTTCAACGATCGTCGCGGCCGCCTGCGGTGGCGGCTCGGCCTCGGGCGGCCGGCGGGTGGAGCTGAACAAAGGCCGCTCACGGGTCGCGGTGAGATCCTCCAGGGCCGGCAGACCTTTATCCGTCTCTCCCTCCGCTGCTGCCGGAGCAGGCGCAGCGGCGGGCGCGTTCGGTGCGACGCCAAGCGGGCGCCTTACCTGCGCGTACGCGTTCGCGCCCAGCACGAGCGCGGCCAGGCCGGCGAGCATCAGCGTGCGGGCATACGGCATCATGACTTTGCCGTGCGATAGAAGCCGACGGCGCGCAGCTCGACCGTCAGGCGCGGCGAACGCTTGGCATCATTCTTCTCGTCATCGCCTTGCGCGACCGAGCGGTGAACATTGAGGCTCTCGATCAGCACCAACGGAGAGCCGGTTTCGAGACTGTAAAGCAGGGTCTGCAGCCCGTCATTGTCGAGCTCGGACCGAACCTGCACGATTACGCGGCGGCTGGTTTGCTCGGTCGGCGCCGGTGTTTCGACCGCGACAGTGACAACCTTGCCGCCGCCCTGCTCGATCATCTCGACGATGTGCTGCTGCAGCGTATTGGCAGCAAGCGCGTAATTGGCGCCTTCGAGAAATACGTTCTTGTCCGAAGCGGCCGCGGCCGGCAGCGCCGGCATTTTCAGCCGACGCTGCATCGCCGCGATCTGCGTCGTCTTGGCGTCGAGCTCGGCATATTGCGCATCGACCATGCCTTTGACGACATAGAGCCCGACCACAACCACGACGATGGCTCCGATGAGAATCGCGGTAGCGCCGGCGGCACGGCTGTTGGGCAGCTTGATCTCGACGTTCCACTTCATTTTCCGGGCGCTCCCGGCGCGACCAGTCGTATCTGGAGGTGGAAACGGTCGCCGGCGCCGTTGGTCAGCCGCGTCGTCGGCGAGAAGAAGGTTGCGTCAGCGAAAATCTCGGAGTTCTGAACGTCAGGAACGAGATCGGCCACGCTGCCGGAAACGCCGCTGACGCGTAACTGGCCGTCGGTGATCTGAAGCTCGGTTAGCCAGGTGTCGTCCGGCAATGCGTTCGACAGCGCCTCGATCGCGAGGACCGTCAACGGCTGGGCCTTCTTGCGCTCGAGGATGGCGCGCAGGTCGCGGCTTGCCGGCGTCTCCTGCGGGCCGCGACCGCCCATCTGCTTGCGCAGATCGGCTTCAGTCTTGTCGGCAACCGCCAGCGCGTCGGTCGCGGCCTGCCACGCATAGGCCAGATAGCCGAAGCCCGCCACGCTCAAGAAAACAAGCGCGGCCAGCCCGCCGATAACACCGAGACGGAGCCGGCGCAGTTGCGTGCCTGCGCGCGTGCCGTTGTCGAGCCCGATCGCGATGTCGCCGCCGGCCTGCCCGGCGCCGCGGAAAAGCAGGCGCAGCCGGCGCGGCCCGAGCGCATTGACAGCCGCGATCAGCGGCGCGTGCAGCGAGCGCGCGGTCGCTGCGACCCGGACCAGCAGACGATCATCATTGTCTCCGACCGGCCCGGCCTCGTAGCTGTAGAGGACGTTGTCGAGACGCCACGGCACGAAGCGTTCGAGCTGATGACGCACAATGCCGTCAAGATATTGCCGACTTTCGGCCGGCAGCGGATCAAGCGTGCGTACCAGCAGTTCATCCGACGTCAGCACCACGTCGACGTCGCGATCCGCCAACTGGCCCGCGACCTGCTGCGGCTGAAGCCGCGGTCCTGCGCCGTCCTGCACGAGCGTCAGTTGCCCGGGCGCGCGCCTGCCGTCCGCCTGCTCGAGCGCGTAACCGTCGTGACCGAGCTGCACGAGGCTGATCGGCACGCGCCTGTTCAGGCGATCGACGAGGTCGGCAACGGTCTCGGTCAGGCCGTCGAGAAACCAGGCAATCGCGTTCTGCACGCTGGCGAACAATGTCGTCGTCCCGCTCTATTGCGCCGCCGTGATCCGCCCGGGCGGATTGGCGTCCCATGCCAGTATCCGATAAGGCTCGGTATCGCCCTCGACGACGCTGACCACGGCTTCGTAGCGCCGCTCGATATTGCCGACGAGCTGCACGCGGCCTTCGAAGCGCACCGCCAATGCCGCATCGTCCGTGACGAAATCTTCTACCGGTCCCAGGCGCGAAAGCAAGGAACCGAGATCGACGCCCGGCCGCCGCCGCGCATCAATGAAATCAAGCATACGTTCCTGGGTCACACCCGGAATCGCACGCAAAACCGGCGGATCGGCCTGCATCGGATTAACCTTGTCGAGGCCGCTCGCCACGGTCACGTATGGGGCGACAGCTGCCGCGACACGCGGAGGCATGTCCAGCACCAGCGCGAGTTCCGCGACATGCAGGAACGGACCATTGCGCGGGCCGTCGACGCGACCGACAGCACGGTAGGCGCCGCGCTCAGCACCGCCGTTCGGGCTCACTTTATCGTCGGCATCGCGCCAGTCCACGATCCGCGCAGCGTAAACGCGCGCATTTTCCGCCGACACCCCGACCTGCTGGAAGATGCCGGCCAGCAGCTCCGGCGGCGCCTTGTTGAGGTCGATGCGCGAGCCTTCATCACGCACGCTGATCGTCACCGTGGCCGGACCGACATTGACGATCGCGGTGCCGACCGCATCCTTGAGGCCATTGCCGGTGCGCGCGACGATATATTCGATGGCCGAGCGCATGGCGGCATCGGCGCGGATCGAATCCGCGAAGGCGCGGCTCGAATCGGCGGCCGCGTTCATCACCGAGCTTGCGACCGCGGCGAAAATGCCGAGCAGAGCGGCGAGAAACAGCACCGCCAGCAGGACCGATCCGCGCTGATTGCGCAAAGCGTTCATCCGCCGCCCCCTGAATCGGGCTGGTTGGAATTGGCGGGCTGGTCCTGATCCTGCGTCGGCGTGTTGGAGCAGCGCGGCGGCCGCGGCGTCTCGTCGTCCGGCAGCAGGCAATCGACGCTGAAATTGACCGGCACCGGGAAGATCAGCGGGCGCGGGAAGATCGGCCCGCTCGCGCCGATGACCTGGACGCCGACGGCGCTCGGCAGATCCGGCCGCTTGACCCAGCTGTCGACGAATGTGCCGTCACTGTCACGATAGGAGAATCGCACCTGCATGCGCCCATGCAGCAGCATCACCGGATCCTTGAACTCGCCCGGCGGGCTCGACACCGGCGCGCGCTGGCGCACCAGGTAGAAATCGTCCTTGTTGTCGACCATCGAAAAGTTGAGCAACTCCAGCCCGCGGTCGCCGACGCCGAAGCCGGTCGCGGCGACGAAGACGAGATGCGTCGGATCGCCGTTGAAATAGGCGACCGAGCCGTCGCTGCCGGGCGGGCTCATCGGCAGCGCGAGCGACAGGTCGGTCCCCATGCGGCCGAGGCCGCGGGTGATCATCTCCATCACCGAGATCGTGCTCTCGCTGCGGTTCCAGTTCAGCAGCAGGCGACCGGCAAATTCCGAGATCACGGCGAAGACCGCGCCGGCGATCGCCAGCGCCGCCAGCGTCTCGATCAATGAAAATCCGGCCTGTGCGCTACCGCGCCGGCGCGCCGATTTCGAAGCTGTCAAGGCGGTTGCTCCGTCCGCTCGGGCCGACCAGCACGAGGACGACGTGATAGAGGACGTTGGTGGATTGATTGTCGGACTGCGGCTGCTGCTCGTCGGGCGAACCGGCTTGCTGCTTTTTCTGTGATGCACCGGCAATGACCGGCACGGGCACGAGGTCGGTGGTCAGCTTCCAAGCGTAGCGGCCGGCGGTGCCTTCCTGCGTGCCCGGCACAAGCCGGCTGCGCTGGGTCGCTTCGGCCATCATCGAGCGTGCCAGCAGGGTGCCCTCCGCTTCTTCCCGCACATAATTGATGCCGCTCCAGGTCTGGGAGAACGAGCGGATCAGAACCGCCATCAACGCCGCGGCGACGCCGACCGCGACCAGCACCTCGATCAGCACGAAGCCGGCGTCAGCGCGGCTAGCTATTGCTTTGCGGCGGAACGACATCGACAAACCCGGTGAGCCAGTTGATACGGATGCGCCAGACCAGGGCGCGCGTGGACAGGCTGACGACCGCTCCGCAGGAGCGGCCGTCAGGAGCAAATACCACCGCGAACTGGCCCTCCGGCAGCCGGCAGGCGTCGCTCGCGATCAGGTCGAGCGTGACGTCATCCGGCAGCGACACGGTGCGGCCGGTCGCGCCGCTGGCGACGCGCTTGCCGGCCAGGTCGACGCGGGTCGCGACTTCGCGGCCGGCGCGCGCCGCGGCGCTGCGGTCGGTCTTGAGCAACGCGGCGACGTCGGCCGTGTAGGCGCCGAGCCGCGACGGCGTGGTGCCGTGGGGCAGGCTCGGCAGCACCATCAGGATCAGCAGCGACAGCAGCGCCATCGCGATCACGAGATCGAGCAGGACGATCCCGCGTTCGCCGCGGCCGGCCAATCCGTCCTTAATGCTTGCCACTCTTGATGTCTGCTGCACTGCCGGTTCCGCCTTCGCGACCGTCGGCGCCGTAGGACATGATCTCGTAGGGGCTGTCCTCACCGGGCGAACGATAGACGTAGTCGTTTTTCCAGGGATCGGCGGGCACGGTCCCGCCCTTCAGATAAGGCCCGTTCCAGCTTCCCGAATTCGCCGGGCGCCGCACCAGTGCCTCGAGGCCTTCGGAAGACGAGGGATAACGGCCGTTGTCGAGATAATAGAGATCGAGCGCGCTGCCGAACGCCTCGATCTGCAGCTTGGTGGCCTTGACGCGGGCGTCGGTGAGATAGCTGAGCACGCGGGGGCCAACCAGCCCCATGATGAGCCCGATGATCACGAGCACGACCAGCATCTCGATCAGCGTGAAGCCGGGCGAGCCGGCCAGCAGAATCCTGCGCGAGCCTGCAAACGATCTCGAACGCAACGCCTGAAGCATTGTTATCCTGTCCCCTATCCCACCAGTTGGTTGACGCTCAGCAGCGCCGAGAGAATTGAAACGATCAGCGTGCCGACGATGCCGGCGATCGCCACGATCG
>CAZNTY010000397.1:0-5343 GCA_964576085.1 uncultured Undibacter sp.
GATCGACGCGGTGAGCTTGCGCAGCGCCTTCGACATCAGGCGCGCCTGCGTGCCCGGCTGATTGTCGGTCATCTCGCCTTCGAGCTCGGAGCGCGGCACCAGCGCGGCGACCGAATCGACCACCAGCACGTCGATCGCGCCGGAGCGCACCAGCGTGTCGGCGATCTCCAGCGCCTGCTCGCCGGCGTCCGGCTGCGAGACCAGGAGGTCGTCGGTGTTGACGCCGAGCTTCCTGGCATAGACCACGTCGAGCGCGTGCTCGGCGTCGACGAAGGCGCAGATGCCGCCCTTCTTCTGCGCCTCGGCGACCGTGTGCAGCGCGAGCGTGGTCTTGCCGGACGATTCCGGCCCATAGATCTCGATCACCCGGCCGCGCGGCAGGCCGCCAACCCCGAGCGCGATGTCGAGCCCGAGCGAGCCGGTGGAGATGGTCTCGACCTCCATCGTCTTGTCGTTCTTGCCGAGCCGCATCACCGAGCCCTTGCCGAACTGGCGCTCGATCTGGGAGAGCGCGGCAGACAGGGCCTTCGACTTGTCCATGGAGTTTCCTTCAACGACACGCAAAGCAGGCTGGCTCATTTCTACTCTCCTTATGGAGGGATTCGACCCTCCGACATACGGAAGATCGGCCGGCGGAGGCCGGAATCGAGCGTGAGAGAATGTACCCTATTTGTTCTTCGTTCGCAATATGTTCTTTTTGTGCAACGCGATACTGGCTGTTTTGATCATCCCAGTGGCCTAGTTTGATTTTTAGGCTGGCCTGTTTTGGCGTTTTGCCCTAGCCAGGTCGCGCGAAACATATCCAAGCGTCTCACCACCATTTGGCCGACTGACTGCCTGCAACATCTATGCGGGAGCTTTTGGCGTGCTCGCCATGACCTCTTCCCGGAGGGGTCATGTCTAGGTCCAGGCGGCGCACCCCGATATTCGCAATGACTACCGCAACCTCAGAGAAGATGTTCAAGGCTTTTGAGCATCGCCGGGAACGTCGCGCCGTGCGCGTCTCTATCCATGGAGACCAGGAGCCACCTGCGCCGAAGGAGTTCGGGAATCCTTGGAGGGGTCCAAAAGACGGCAAACGCTATTGGCAACGAGCGACGGCCAAGGACATGCGTAAATAGGCCGCTTAAGAGGTCGCCCTAATCGGCGGCCTTTTTCATTTTTCATAGGGATCGCCGCTCTGCTCAGCCTCAAACTTCGCAGCGTCGGCGCGGCGTTTCGCCGTCCGCAGAAAAATCTCCAGGTGCGCGGCCAAATCCTCATAACTGGCCGCTGACATTTTGGTCGGTAGGACACCCGCCTTACCGGTGAGGAAATGTCGGTCCGAATCCGACGCCCCGAACCTTCAAACCTCGTGGGCCGACGCCGTTGGAGCGGTGCGGCCCGGATCAAACCCCGTGATTAAGCCCCGAAGCGATGACGGTTGCTATGGCCCTTATTGACGCTTTGTGTCTTTTGACAATGGACTCTCACAACCGATGGGCCCAGTCTGTCCCCATCACCGGCCGAGGCTCTGTCCGTAGGCGTCGGTGGCTGAGAGACCATCGCGCTCCCGCCTGCATTCAAGGAGGGACGCCGTGGGTCAATCCGCACCCAATAAACCGTATTCATCTATTCCGCGCGTTCTTTGCCCGCGCTGTGGAATTACCATGCGCCTGGCTGAGGTCGATCCTGGCGAGAATGGGCAGGAGCTATTGCGCTTCGATTGCACCTGCGATTTTGAATACCGCATGTCGCGCACGGTGCACGACGAACGCGGCACTTTCTGACCGGACCGATATTTGGCGGCCGTCGTTGAGGCCGTGCTTCCCGTCTGGTCGGACGAGCCCGGCAGCACCTGCCCCCTTTCGTCCGGACGTCTATCAATTAGCCGGGTTGTTTTTCGTATAAGATTGCTTCGTTCATCGTCTCAAGGCCGGGGGGAGCTCATGATAATTTCTTGGAAAGCCAAAACGTTTGCCTATGCCGCCGTGTCGTTGCTCATCATGACCATCTGCGGCAGCGCCCAGGCCGCCTGCCCGGTCAAGGGCAAGTGGTTCGTCACGATGCTCGGGTCCAACGGTGGCGGCGCATTCTCCGGCACCTGCACCATCAGGATCAACGTGATCGGCAACTACACCGGAACCTGCATCACGACCGGCGTGGGCGCCTCGCCCGAGACCTCAACAGCCTCGGGCACGATCAAAAGCAACGCGCTGTGCAAGGTCAGCGGCACGATGTCGTCACCGGGCGTCGCCGACACGACGATCGACAGCGGCATGGTCGTGAACAACGGCACCCAGATCTTTCTTGCCGGCCACCGCGGCGATCCGGCGGCCCAGGTCCGCATGGTGATTCTGAACAGGATCGGCGACTGACGCCGGGCGGCGGCCTCTGTCGTCATTGGCCTGTTTGACCGGGACCGCAGGACGGTCTTCTTGCCCGCCTTCATCCTGCCGCAACGATTTGCTCCAAACGGCGGATCGGCAGCCGTTAACCTCAACGGTGTGCGTTTACCGCATTTGCAGCGACCGGTATCGGCACCGCCACCCATCGCCTAAAGCAGGCCGCACAGGGGACTTCATCATGGCGGACAATCTGGTGCGGCTCGGCCTGGCGCTCAGCGCCATCATGCTGATCACCGCGTGCCTCTACGCAACGAGCGTGCCGCGGACGGTTGCAGTCGCGCCGGCGAACGGCATCGTGCTCGGTCGCTAGGTTTGCGGCGCCACAGGGCGTCGCCGGCTGCTATAAGAGAATCATGAGAGGGGCGATTCCAACTCTCGTGCGGCCCGATGATCTCAACCGGCCCGGCCAATGGCGTTGTCTGCCAGCGCTGCCATAAGCCCATCAAACTCGAGCGAAGCGATCGTGTTGCAGAAGAATTCTCCATCGCCTGCCCGCATTGCGGCTTCCGCGGCTTCTATCGCGTCAAGGACATCAAGCCGGTCGGCGAAAGCTGACGCCGTGCCCAAAATTTGCAGGATGTGTCCATGACAGACGTCGCGATCGGCGCGCCGGCCTCGCCGCTGCGCCTGGCCTATTTCGTCGCCGCGGGCGCTGTGTTCGCACTGATGCTCTACGCGATCCTGTCGCCGAGCCTGTGGCTGCTCAACTGGGTGCGCGTGATGAGCGGCACGCTGTGGACCGGCATCGACCTGTTCATGGGCTTCGTGATCGGCCCGGTGATCCGCCGGCTGCCGTTCGAGATGCGTCGCGCCTGGATCGGCGCCATCATCCCGCGCATGCTGGTGCTGATGCCGACGCTGTCGATCGTGACCTCGACCGCCGGCTGGTTCCTGGCGAAACGCCTGGGCTATCTCGACGTCGGCTATCCGGAATTCTGGTGGGTCGCGGCCGCGCTGCTCATCATCACGGTGCTGACGGTGCAGGGCCTCGGCTATCTGCTGCCGACCAACCTGAGGCTCTACTTCGAGATGCAGAAGCCGCGGCCCGACGGCGACAAGATCGGCCGCTGGATGCGCACTTACGTCAAGGTCACGGCGATCCAGGGCTGCTTCCAGGTCGCGATCATCGTGGTGATGGCGCGCTTCGCCACCGGCCTGTAGCGCTTTGGATGGGAATGGAATTTGCTTTGAATAACGGAGAGTCCGAAACGGAATTCGCGTCGTTCGTGTTGTGTAGCGGCGGGTTCGGCCGCGTGGAGTGTTGCGTATGCTTTATCTCAAATACCTGGCCGCGGCGGCCGGGGCGGTGCTGTGGGGCAGCGGGCTGATCGGCCAGTTGCCGGACCTGGTGCAGACCGCGAAATACGTCGGCATCTCCGCGCTGATGGTCGTGCTGGCGCTGCTGTGACCAGCGCATGAGCCGAAAAAACGAAAGCCCCGCGCGAGCGGGGCTTTTTGCTTCACTCTGCTTGTGCGGCCGTGAGGCTCAGCGACACACCAGCCGCCATGCGCCGCCCGGACCGCGCACCCACCAGCACGGCCCCTCTGCGGGCGACAGGTTGCGGCGGCATCCTCCTGCGGGGCCGCGGTGGAAGCCGCGGCCGCAACCCTGCGCGACCTGCTGGACCAGGCCCGACGATACCGCTGGCGCGGCCGGAGAAACCGGCGCGGCCTGCGCACCTGTGGCAAACAACGCGGCCGCGCCGAGCACTGCGGACAACAACATCCCCTTGAGCATTGAACGTGTCCTCTTGATGGCTTGTGCCCCACCGACGGAGCGCCGGTGGCCGGCGTCACCGCCGGTCGTCGGCATTAAGTCCGGATTCGTGACAAAGCAATGACCAGCGCGCCGGCGCGTCAGCCTAAATTCAGCGCCTTGAAGAAGTCGTTGCCCTTGTCGTCGATCACGATGAAGGCCGGAATGTTTTCGACCTCGATGCGCCAGATCGCCTCCATGCCGAGCTCGGGATATTCCTGCACCTCGACCTTTTTGATGCACTGCTCGGCGAGCTTGGCCGCCGAGCCGCCGATCGAGGCGAGATAGAAGCCGCCGTGCTTCTGGCAGGCGTCGCGCACCTGCGCGGACCTGTTGCCTTTCGCGACCGAGATCATCGAGCCGCCGGCGGCCTGGAACTGGTCGATGTATGAGTCCATCCGCCCCGCGGTGGTCGGGCCGAACGCGCCGCTGGCGTAACCTGACGGCGTCTTGGCCGGTCCGGCGTAATAGACCGGGTGGTTCTTGAAATAATCCGGCATGCCCTCGCCGCGCTCCAGCCGCTCGCGCAGCTTGGCGTGGGCGAGGTCGCGCGCCACGATCATCGGCCCGGTGAGCGAGAGCCGCGTCTTCACCGGATACCTGGAAAGCTGCGCGAGGATCTCCTTCATCGGCCGGCGCAGGTCGACCTGCACCACCTCGCCGCTCATCTTCTCCTGATCGATGTCGGGCAGATACTGCGCCGGGTTGTGCTCGAGCTCCTCCAGGAACACGCCCTCGCGCGTGATCTTACCGAGCGCCTGGCGGTCGGCGGCGCACGACACGCCAAGTCCAATGGGTAGTGACGCGCCGTGGCGCGGCAGCCGGACCACGCGCACGTCGTGGCAGAAATACTTGCCGCCGAACTGCGCGCCGACCCCGAGCGACTGCGTCATCTTCATGATTTCGGCTTCCATCTCGAGGTCGCGGAAGGCGTGGCCGTCCTCGCTGCCCTTGGTCGGCTGGGCATCGAGATATTTCACCGAGGCGAGCTTCACCGTTTTCATCGTCAGCTCGGCCGAGGTGCCGCCGATCACGATCGCCAGATGATAGGGCGGGCACGCCGCGGTGCCGAGCGTGAGCACCTTCTCCTTGAGGAAGGCGAGCATCCGCTCGCGGGTGAGGATCGACGGCGTCGCCTGGAACAGGAACGACTTGTTGGCCGAGCCGCCGCCCTTGGCGATGAACAGGAACTTGTAGGCG
>CAZNTY010000398.1:0-2451 GCA_964576085.1 uncultured Undibacter sp.
TGCCGCGGCGGCCGGGCTGTCCTTTTCGATCGCGGCCACCAGGACGCCGAGGCGGTTCTCCAGCCGGAACTCCTGGGCAAAGCGGCGCGGCACCGGCACGGTCTGGCCGGACACGCCGATATAGGCGCGCCGCACCCGGCCGTGCATGATGATCTCCGACAGCACGTGATTGGCGGTGTTGGAGGCCACCGCGAAACAGATGCCCTGCGCACCCATGATGACGGCGGTATTGATGCCGATCACCTCGCCGCGCGAGGAAACCAGCGGACCGCCGGAATTGCCGGGATTAAGCGCGGCATCGGTCTGGATCACGTCTTCGATCATGCGCCCCGTGGTGGCGCGCAACGACCGGCCGAGCGCCGAAATCACCCCGGCGGTGACGGTCGATTCAAAGCCGAGCGGGTTGCCGATCGCGATCGCCAGTTGGCCGCGCTTGAGCGCCTTGGAATCGCCGAGCGGCGCGAACGGGAAATGGCGCGGCGCGTCCGCGCGCAGCAAGGCAAGGTCGGTATCGGGATCGATGCCGAGAACACGGGCGTCCGTGGTGTGGCCCTCGACGTCGGCGAGGCGTAGTTCACGCGCGCCATTGACGACGTGGGCGTTGGTGAGCACGAGGCCGTCGGGTGAAATGAACACGCCGGAGCCGGTCCCGCCGCGCGGCTGACCGCCGCCCATCCCGCGGCTGTCGACCCGCACCACCGCCGGGCCGACTTTGTCGGCGACGGCCGAGACGGCCTGCGAATAGGCGTCCAGCAGGGCACCGTCATCCGGCGCCGTGGCGGCGGATTCGAGCTGGCGTACAAGCGTTGTGTCGAGCATCGGCGGCTTTCAGGATGATGGGATGACCTTATGTAGGAAGCCGTCGCCGTCGCGGAAGGGCGGGCAGTCCCGGCGCGGGTCGATGACACGGGCTACCGGGGTTCAGGCCGTCCGGATCAGGCCATCTGATGAGGCGACGTGACTTAGGCAGGTGATTTAGGCCACGTGGTCAGGCGACGTGGCCATCATCGAACCGCCGCGGGGTCTGTTCGGCAGCCTGCGGCGCCAGCGGGGCGGCGCCGAGCTCGGGCGCGCCGCGCGTGCCGCCGAGCCGCGCCTGGGCGATGGCGTCCTCGGTCGGCGGCTCGCCGTCGGCACCGGCAAAGGCCGCCAGCGCCGGGTCGGCCGACGTTTCCGGCTGGTCGGCAGGCGTGGCAGGCCTCGGCAAGGCCCGGCGAGGACCGTAAAGGGCGTAAACCAGCACCACCAGGACGATGACGGCGATGGCGATCCACAGCAGATTGGCGGCAAACGGGTCCATCGACGGCTCCTTTTCAGGGCTTCAACGGCGCCGCACCGCCCCAGTTCCGCCGTTCCGGCGGCTAAGATGCGGTGTGGCCGTCATGACGGATTGGACGCGCGGCACCGCCTTCATGCCGAATTGGACGCGCGGCATTGCCTTCATGACCGATTGTCAGAATCACTGCCGGGTCGGATGGTGTGCGCCGCATGATTGACCGCCGTTCCCTCCTCGCGCTGGGTGCCGCTCTCCCGGGCGCCGCGCTGTTGCCGGTGCCCGCCGTGGCGCAGGCCCTGGAGGGGCTGGATGCCGCGCATTTTGGTGTGCGCGCCGGCTCAACCGACGACCAGACCAAGGCGCTACAGCACGCGATCGACCAGGCCGCGCAGAAACGCACCCCCTTATGGCTCGGCCCCGGCGTCTATCGCGCCGCCGCGCTCAAACTGCCGGCCGGGGCGCAGCTCGCCGGCGTGCGCGGCCAGAGCAGGCTCGTACTGAACAAAAGCGCACCGATGATTGAGGCCGCTCACGCCGACACCGTCACCCTCAACGGCCTGGTGTTCGACGGCGGCAACATCGCACTGCCGGAGAAAGTCGCACTGATCCAAATGATGAGCGGTCATGACGTGCACATCAACGATTGCGAGGTCCGGCAAGCCGGCGGCACCGCCATCATGTGCCGCAGCACGCAAGGCCAGATCACCAACTCGACCATCATCGACGCGGCCGATACCGCGATCTTCTCGCTTGACGGCATCAATATGCTGATCGCCGGCAATACCATCCGCGGCTCCGGCAATGGCGGCATTCGGGTCTGGCAAACCAACAAGAACCCCGATCGCGCTATCGTCGTCGACAACCAGATCGAGGACACTCAGGCGCGCGCCGGCGGCAGCGGCGAGAACGGCAACGCCATCAACGTCTTTCGCGCTGCCAACGTGATCGTTCGCGGCAACAACATTCGCGGCACAGCTTTTTCCGCCATCCGCGGCAACGCCGCCTCGCAGATCCAGATCGTCGGCAACAACTGCACCGGGATCGGCGAGGTCGCGCTCTATGCCGAGTTCGATTTCGAGAATGCGATCATCAGCGGCAACACCGTCGACGGCGCGGCGGTCGGCATCGCGGTGACGAACTTCAAGGAAGGCGGTCGCCTCGCCGCCGTGCAGGGC
>CAZNTY010000399.1:0-6472 GCA_964576085.1 uncultured Undibacter sp.
GAAAGCGACTGCGACCTCGGCGGTCGCGCAGATCTTGGCGTAAAGCCGTTCCCGTTCTGCAGCGTCGAGCTTCTTGGAATCGTTGAGTCCGCGCGGGATGCGCGCGGGATCAAGCACGACCGCGGCCGCCACCACCGGCCCGGCCAGCGGCCCCCGCCCCGCCTCGTCGCAGCCGGCCACCGGCCAGACGCCGCGCTTGAGCCAGCGCCGCTCGCGCCGGAAGCTCGGCCGGAGCTCCGGCTCGTCGAGCGGCAGGCGCGTCAACACAATCTTTCTGGCCGCTGTGGCGGTTCTCACAGGACTCATCGGTGCGATAAACGCGCCGCGCGGCGGGTAAGTCAAATGAAGAAAAAGCGGCGTCGAATTACGGGGACAAGAACCGAGACGATCAGCACGGCGTGACGCCAAGCGTGATGACCATCATTTTCGCAGCAGGCCCAGTCAAGCGAACAACTGGAGCTGGTCGGAACCGGGCTGCGGCGGCGTGAAACGGCTCAAGTCGAGCGGCTGCCGGTGCTCGTTGAGACCGAGCCGTTCACAGGCGGCCTGGAAGCGCCGGCCGATCAGCCAGGCATAGGGACCGGTGCCGCGTTGCCTCGTGAACCACTTGGAGTCGTAGTCCTTGCCGCCCTGGGTTTCGCGGATGATGCCGATCACCTTGTCGGCCCGGTCTGGAAAATTGGCACGCACCCATTCGTGGAACAGATCGCGCACCTCGAGCGGCAGCCGCAGCAGCACGTAGCCCGCCGAGCCGACGCCGGCCATCTTGGCGGCGTCGAGGATGCGCTCGATGTCCATGTCGTTGATCGCCGGGATGATCGGGGCGACCATCACCGTGGTCGGCACGCCGGCCTGCGCGAGGCGCCGCAGCGTTTCCAGCCGGCGCATCGGCGTCGCCGCGCGCGGCTCCATCTTGCGCGCGAGCTCAGGGTCAAGCGTCGTCACCGACAGCGCCACCCTCACCAGATTGCGCTCGGCCATGCGGGCGAGGATGTCGAGATCGCGCAGCACCAAAGCAGACTTCGTCACGATGCCGACCGGGTGCGACGTCCTATCGAGCACTTCGAGGATGCGACGCATCACCTTGTAGCGACGCTCGATCGGCTGGTACGGATCGGTGTTGGTGCCGATCGCGATCACCTTCGGCGTGTATTTCGGGTGCGCCAGCTCCCTCTCAAGCAGCTCGGCGGCCTCCGGCTTGACGAACAGCTTGGACTCGAAATCGAGACCGGGCGACAGGCCGAGATAGGCATGGGTCGGCCGTGCGAAACAATAAACGCAGCCGTGCTCACAGCCGCGATAGGGATTGATCGAGCGGTCGAAGCTGATATCGGGCGACTGATTACGAGTGATAATCTTTCGGGTCGAGTCGACCGTGACGTGCGTCTTGAACGGCGGCAGCTCGTCGAGCGAGCGCCAGCCGTCGTCGAAGGCGATGCGCGCCAGCGGCTCGTAACGGCCCGAGGCGTTCGACAGCGTGCCGCGGCCGCGCCGGCGCTCGAACTCGACCGCGACACCGAGGAGCCCCGTGGTGTCGGCGGTGCCTGGGTCAAACCCGCCCGCCGGCACGGAGGGCAGCTCGGCAGCGAGCTTGGGGGACTGCGCCGGCGGGCGTTTGACGGCTGTCATCGATGACTTCGCCATGGCCGAACCCTAGTGCAGAGATGTGAACAAAACAAGAACATTCATAGACCCCTGTTTCTGGCGCTCAATATGGTGGCACGCGGGACAGGAGCCACATGATATGGTGCAAGCGCGAACCGGCCCTGTGAGTTCCATGCTGACTGCGATCATCGCCACCCGCGAATCGGAGCGCAGCCTCGTCCCGACGCTGAACGCGCTGTTCCCGGGCGTCATGACGGGCTTGCTGACCGACGTGGTGGTTGCCGACGCCGGCTCGCGCGACGCTACCCGCGAGGTTGCCGACATCGCCGGCTGCCGGTTCCTGAGCTCGCAGGCGCCGCTTGGCGAGCGGCTGAAAGGCGCCGCAGCGGCGGGCCGCGGCACCTGGCTGATGTTCCTGCCGGCCGGCAGCGTGCCGGAGGCCGGCTGGATCGACGCCGTCCAGGATTTCGTCGCGCGGCCGGACAGCGACCGCGCCGGGACGTTCCGGGCCGCGGGCGCCAGCGGCCTTCTCGGCGCGCTGCGGACGGCGCTTGCGCGACCGAAGCCGGAGCACGGGCTGCTGATGTCGCGCCGCGCCTATGAGGCGCTCGGCGGCCACGCCGCCGCCGACGATGCCGACGCCGCGCGGCTGCGTCGGCTCGGCCGCCGCCTCGCGCTGCTGCCGGCGCGCGTGACGGTCCGGACCTATCCTTGACTCAGTCAAGTAACTGGCCGAACCTCGGCCGCATGACAGCCAAAGCCACCAACAGGACCGCCACCCGCGCGCGTATCGACGCGGTGCGCCGCTTCAACCGTTTTTACACCCGCCGGATCGGCGCGCTGCGCAAAGGCTATCTCGGCAGTCCGTTCTCGCTACCGGAAGCGCGGGTGCTCTACGAGCTCGACCGGCGCAAGGATGCGACCGCGAGCGAGATCGCCGCGGCGCTCGACCTCGACCAGGGCTATCTCAGCCGCCTGCTCCAGCAGTTCGAAAAGCGCGGCCTCGTCATCCGCAAGGCATCCAGGACAGATGCGCGGCGCAGTCATCTCAGCCTCACGGCGCGCGGCAGGAAAGTTTTTGCGCCGCTCGACGCGCGCTCACAAGGTGATGCCGCCGATCTGCTCGCCAGGCTGCCCGAGACCGAGCAGAGGCGTCTCGTTTCGGCGATGGCGACGATCGAAGGCCTGCTGGAGGCGCCGGCGGAAAAAACGAAAAGCTACATCCTGCGCGAGCCGCGCACCGGCGATTTCGGCTGGATCGTGTCGCGGCACGGTGAGCTCTACTGGCAAGAGTACAGATGGGGCTGGCCGTTCGAAGGCCTGTGCGCGCAGATCGTGGCCGATTTCGTCAACAGGTTCGATCCCAGGAAGGAGCATTGCTGGATCGCCGAGATGAACGGCGAGAATGTCGGCACCGTCATGCTGGTGAAAGACGACAAGCCCGGCGTCGCGCGGCTGCGGCTGCTGCTGGTCGACCCGAAGGCGCGCGGGCTCGGTCTCGGCGCGCGGCTGGTCGACGAATGCGTCAAGTTTGCCCGCAAGGCGGGCTACAAGAGCATGACGCTGTGGACCCACGAGAACCTGACCGCCGCGCGCGCCATTTACGCCAAGGCCGGTTTCGCGCTGACCTCGAGCGAAAAGAAGAAAAGCTTCGGCAAGACTGTCGTCGCAGAATATTGGGACATAAATCTCTAGCGTTTCTTTTTCTTTGGCTTCTCCTTAACGGCGTGCCGCCACGCCATCTCCAGAGCCGCCTTGAGCTCGGCGACAGACAATGTCTTCAGCGTGCCAACGGTCCAGCCTTGCCGCCCCCACGCATTCGCGATCGGCGTAAATGCATCACCGGCCACCGTGCATTTCAGAGCCTGCTCGTCGGGCGTAAATCTGAAATTCGCGCTCTTGCCGTCCGGCGCCAGCGTCGCATAGGTGCGGTCGACCTTGAACGCGGCACGGTCGAAATGCGGATATTCAAACGTGCCGGGAAGCGACAGCGCGATCTTGCGAAACTGCGCCGCGGTCGCCATCAGGCCGTCGCGCCTTTTTTCATTTGGCACGCGGTCCGGGCGGCGAACCGGCTCCCACCTCGCCTGACCGCATGCGTGCCTTCCCCCGCCGCAGGTGCTCATCGAGACGCGGCAAAATCTCCACGAAATTGCAGGGCCGGTAGCGGTAGTCGAGCTGGTGCACGAGGATGTCGTCCCAGGCGTCCTTGCAGGCGCCCGGCGAGCCCGGCAGGCAGAAGATGTATGTCGACTTGGCGACGCCGGCCGTGGCACGGGTCTGGATCGCCGAGGTGCCGATCTTGCGCTCGCTCACCAGCAGGAACATCGCGGCGAATGCATCCATCCGCTTCTCGAACAGCGGCTCGACCGCCTCCGGCGTCACGTCGCGTCCGGTGAAGCCGGTCCCGCCGGTGGTGATGACCACGTCGATCGTCTTGTCGGCGATCCATCTCTTCACCTGCGCGCGGATCGTGCGCACCTCGTCCTTGACGATGGCGCGCGCCGCCAGCACGTGACCGGCCCTTTCCAGCCGCTCGACCAGAGTCGCACCCGACTTGTCGTCCGCCATGTCACGGGTATCGGACACGGTCAGCACCGCGATGCGCAGCGGGATGAACTGCCTCGTTTCGTCAATGCCTGCCATGATCCCTCCTCGTCATGGCCGGGTTCGTCCCGGCCATCCACGCCTTTCCTCTCGTTGCCAAGGGGTGCAAGACGTGGATGCCTCCGACAAGCATGGGCATGAATGAAAGCTATAGTTGCGCCGCGTTGAACGTATCGCAGGCCGAGACCTTGCCGCTGTCGAAGCCGGTCTTGAACCAGCGCTGGCGCTGCGCCGATGTGCCATGCGTGAACGAGTCCGGCACCACGGTGCCGCGCATCTGCTTCTGCAAGCGGTCATCGCCGATCGCTGCGGCGGTCTGCAACGCCGCTTCGATATCGCCCGGCTCCAGGAAATTGTACTTGGTATCAGAGTTCTTCGCCCAGACGCCGGCGTAGCAATCCGCTTGCAGCTCGACGCGCACCTGGATTCGGTTCGCCGCCGCCTGGCTGCCCCCGGCGCGCTGCGCCTGCTGCGCGCGCGGCAGGATGCCGGTAAGATTCTGCACGTGATGGCCGACCTCGTGCGCGATCACGTAGGCTTCGGCGAACTCGCAGGCCTTGCCGCTGCAGCCGTGGAAGCGCTGTTCGATCTCGCGGAAGAACGAGGTATCGATGTAGATGCGCTGGTCGTTGGGGCAATAGAACGGCCCGGTCGCCGACTGCGCAAGCCCGCAACCGCCCTGCTCATAGCCCGTGAACAGTCGTAGCCGCGGGGCGCGGTAGCTCCGTCCGCTGCGCTGGAAAATCTCGCTCCAGGTGTCCTCGGTATTGCCGAGCACCGCGGCGATGAACTGGCCGGCGCGATCGGTCGGCACGCCGCGCGTCGAGCGGCGCTGGTCGTAGGGCTGCTGATAGCCTGCGCCGCCGCCATTGCCGGTGAGGACTTCCGCTCCTCCGATCAGCAACGCCGGATTGATGCCGAGCGCCCAGCCGATCAGGCCCAGCACGACGATGGTACCGATGCCGAGCCCGCCACCGCCGACCGGAATGCCGAAGCCGCCGCCACCACCCGGAAAGCCGCCGCCAAATCCGCCGCCATCGCGATCATCCTCGACGTTGTCGCTGCGGCGAAAATCATCCCAACGCATTTGCAGTCATCTCCCGATCTTGCCACCGATCATTACGCGTGCCTGGCCGCCCGTCCAAGCCGACGCCTCGCGAGGCCGCTAAACCGCTGAATTACCGAACAAATAGGCATTTTTTGCCTAGCGGCCATAAACTAAATCTCAACCACAAGGGTCCATGATCCAGGCCTGTCGGTTGTAGGTCCCGCGTCACCGACCGCGTCGTCTGTGAGTCAGAGTTCTGAGTCATGGTTGTTTCGCGTCGCGGGGCGCCCCATCGGGCGCCCCGTGGAGTTTCAGACTCCGCCCACCGTGTCGTCATCGGCGATTGTGTCGCGGAGATGTCGAAGCTCCCGGCTGACAGCGTCGACCTGATCTTCGCAGACCCTCCCTATAACCTGCAGCTGCAAGGCGACCTGAAACGCCCGGACGACTCGCGCGTTGACGCCGTCGATGACAACTGGGACAAGTTTGCGAGCTTCGCCGACTACGACGCCTTCACACGCGATTGGTTGCAGGGCGCGCGCCGCGTGCTCAAGCCCGCCGGCACGATCTGGGTGATCGGCTCCTATCACAACATCTTCCGCGTCGGCGCCGTCATGCAGGATCTCGGGTTCTGGATCCTCAACGACGTGATCTGGCGCAAGTCGAACCCGATGCCGAACTTCCGCGGCCGGCGCTTCACCAATGCGCACGAGACCCTGATCTGGGCGGCACGCGAGGCCGGCGGCAAGGGCTACACATTCAACTACGAGCAGCTCAAGGCCGGCAACGAGGACATCCAGGTCCGCTCCGACTGGACCATTCCGCTGTGCACCGGCGAGGAACGCCTCAAGGGCAAGGACGGCCGGAAGCTGCATCCGACGCAGAAGCCGGAAGCCCTGCTCGCCCGCGTCATCCTGGCGAGCTCGCGCCCGGACGACCTGGTGCTCGACCCGTTCAACGGCACCGGCACCACCGGCGCCGTCGCCAAGCACCTCGGCCGCCGCTACATCGGCATCGAGCGCGACCCGGCCTACGCCAAGGCCGCCGAGAAGCGCATCGCCGCGGTCAAGCCGTTGCAAGCGCCGGCGCTCGTGCCGTTCATGACCGCACGCGACGCGCCGCGCGTGCCGTTCTCGGCGTTGATCGAGCGCGGCCTGGTGAAACCGGGAGCGAAGCTGGTCGACGGCAAGAAACGGCATCGCGCGCTGGTGC
>CAZNTY010000400.1:0-10480 GCA_964576085.1 uncultured Undibacter sp.
GTTAGGGCTGCTTCCTTCCGGACCTGACCCGGTTGGCGAGTGGCTCGTCCACCGCCAACCTCCCGGCCCTATATCAGACCATCAGGAAGCGATTGCAAGCGGACGACGGCCCGCCAAACTTGTCGTTGCCGGGCTTGACCCGGCAATCCATGATGACTTTCCCCAGAAAAGTTCTCCTCTGGGACCGCTTCATCATGGATGCCCGGGCCAAGCCCGGGCATGACGCCTATGTGGCAACTCGACCCGCAGCTCGCAACCGACACTGTGGCAGTGAAAGACCTCGCGCTGTCGCGCGTGCTGCTCAATAATGACGCGAATTATCCGTGGCTGATCCTGGTGCCGCGGCGGCCCGGCAAGGTGGAACTGATCGACCTCGACGAAGCCGACCGCGCGCAATTGTGGCGCGAGATCGCGCTGGCGTCCCGCGCGCTGAAGGCCGTTACCCGATGCCACAAGCTCAATGTGGCGCAGCTCGGCAACCAGGTCGCGCAGCTTCATATCCACGTCATCGCGCGCGAGACGACTGACGCCGCGTGGCCCAATCCGGTCTGGGGCAAGGCGCCGCGGAAGACTTATGAGGCATCGGCCCGCAACAGGCTGATCGAGGCCATCCGGGCGGCTTTGTAGCAGCGCATTGCGCAACGCGGGGCGCCGTGCGAATTTGGGCTGGAATGTCACCCCGCTACGATCTCGGTCCCAAACCCCGCCTTGGCTATACGCAGAGCCCGATCAACCGGGCCTCCGAGCTGCGTCTGAAAAAATCCGACGTCGATGCCCTTGCGGCCGATCCGCGCGCCGGCGCTTACGTCATCGGCGGCGAGATGATCATCGCGAAAGCCGGCGATCCGGTCAGCGACCCGCTGTTCACGATGGCCGAGGCACGCGCTCTCGGCGAGGCGGCCGAGACGATCTTTCTCGGCACGCTCGAGGGCGCCGGCCGCTTCGGCATCGGCATTGCACCGCAGGCCGCCGAGGCGCTGAAGTCGCGCAGCGACCTGCTGGTCACCGACCTGCGCTCGATCGCGGTGCGCGGGCTGGTGGCGCAGGACCACCTGCCGCCGATCGCGCAGGCCAAGGCGATGCTGCACTGGCACGCCCGTCACCGCTTCTGCGCCAATTGCGGCGCGCCCACCACGGTCACGCAGTGCGGCTGGCGGCGCGACTGCCCGCAATGCAAGGCCGAGCATTTCCCGCGCACCGACCCGGTGGTCATCATGCTGGCGGTCAGAGGCGACCAATGCCTGCTCGGCCGCTCCTACCGCTTCGTGACGAGCATGTGGTCGTGCCTCGCCGGCTTCATCGAACCGGGCGAAGGCATCGCCGACGCGACCCGGCGCGAGACCCGCGAGGAGACCGGCATCGAATGCGGCCGGGTCAAGTTCTTCGAGGCGCAACCCTGGCCGTTCCCGATGTCGCTGATGATCGGCTGCCACGCCGAGGCGCTCACCGAGGCGATCACGATCGACAAATCGGAACTCGAGGACGCCCGCTGGTTTAGCAAGGACGAGGTGGCGAGCATGCTGACGCGCAGGCACCCGCAGGGGCTGACCTGTCCGCCGAGTGTCGCCATCGCCTATCACATCATGCGGGCCTGGGTGGAAGACGGGATCGAGTTTGACTAGGGAGCGACCGACGATCCTCTGTGCCGGCGGCGCCGTGCAGGACATCGTCATGCGCGTCGAAAAGTTCCCGCTGCCTGGGCACAAGGTGCAGGGCTCCGAATTCGTCATCACCTTCGGCGGCCAGTCCGGCAACGCCGTGGTCGCGGCCGCGCGGCTTGGCGCCAACGCCATCTATGCCGGCACCATGGGGGACCCTGACGACCCGGTGGCGACGCAGATCGTCAAGGCGCTGGAGCGCGAGGGCGTCGACTGCGCCGCGGCGGTGCGCGTGCCGGGCGCGAAATCGTCAGTCTCGCTGATTCTGCTCGATGCGACCGGCGAGAAGATGATCGCCACGCGCCGGGACAGCGGCCTCAACGAGGCGACCCCGGCCGATCCGGCTGGCCTCGCCGGCCGCGCCGACGCGGTGCTCGCCGACAACCGCTACGCCAATTTCGTCATCCCGATCTGCCGCGCGGCGCGGGCGCGCGGCATTCCCTGCGTGCTCGATTTCGACAAGCCGACGCCGTTCGACGACCCGCTGCTGCTCCTCTCGACTCACGTCATCGCCTCGGCCGACGCCTCGCGCGAGGCGACCGGCGAGACGGACCTGACGGCGGTGGTGCGCACGATGGCGCGCCATCTCGACGGCTTCGTCGCCGTGACCGACGGCCCCGACGGCTATTACTGGGCCGAGCGCGGCGAGGTGCGGCACGCGCCCGCGTTCAAGGTCGACGTCATCGACACGCTCGGCGCCGGCGACGTGTTCCACGGCGCCTTCACGGTGCGGCTGGTCGAGACCGGCGACGAAGTCGAGGCGATGCGCTTTGCCTCCGCCGCGGCCGCGATCAAGTGCACGCGCTTCGGCGGCGTCACCGGCGCGGCGACCCGCGCGGAGGTCGAGGCGTTTTTGCAGCAACGCGCTTAGTTGCGTCCGCTCACTTCACTTCTTCACCGACGGACAGGGCGCGCCGCAGGGCGCGCAGGCGCCGGCGAAATCCTCCGGCGAGACGGCGCGGCCGCTCGACGGGCTCGCCAGATGGCTCACGACCACCACCGCGACGCCGATCATCACCACCGCGACATAGACTTTTCGCATGGTCAGTCTCTGGATAGGCCGAACAGCGGTCGCAGGCGGATGCCGACCATGCAGCCGGCGAGCGCCATCACGAACCAGACCCAGCCGTGCAGCGAACCGGAAGCGACCCCGCCGACGAAGGCACCGATGTTGCAGCCGAAACCGAGCCGCGCCCCCCAGCCGCAGACCAGCCCGCCGATCGCCGCCGCGAGCAACGATTTCGCCGGCGGCCAGGCGCCGCTGGCGAACGGTTTCGACGCCGCGGCGGCCGCCATCGCGCCGAACAGCATGCCGAAGTCGGTGAGGCTCGATGTGTCGGACAGGACGGACTCGGCCAGCGCATGCTTCGGCCCTTCCCACTGCCAGAACGGATACGACGTAAGGTCGAAGCCGAGCAGTGCCGCGATCTTGGCGCCCCAGACCGTGTAGCCGAAGGTCACGCTCCAGGGGTGGCCGCCGGCCCAGAACACGACGACGCACAGCAGGCCGATCACGATGCCGCCGACGATATAGCTGCGCGACGGCATGAAATTGGCGCCGCGCTTCCTGGCGATCGCGGCAATGATGAGCGCGACCAGCGCGATGCTCGCCAGCGTCACTGCGAGGCCGCCCCACGGGCCGAAATAGTCCTTCGCCAGCACCGGGTCGATGCCGCCGAGCGCCAGCACCGGCGGCAGCGACAGGCTGCCGAACACGCTGCCGACAACGAAAAAGGCGAGCGCGACCAGGCTGCGGCCCGAGCCGCCGCCTGCGGTGTAGAGCGTGCCGGAGCCGCAGCCGTTGGCGAGCTGCATGCCGATGCCGAAGGTGAAGGATCCGATCAGCAGCGACGGGCCGAGCGGCGCGATGGCACCGCCGAATCCCGGCACGATCGCGGCGACCGGCACGATCACCAGCGCCGCCACTGCGATGACGATCAGGCCGCCGATCAGGCCGCCGGCCTCGCCCCGCGTGAGAAAGCGCCGCCATGACGCCGTGTAGCTGAACTCGGCCTTGAGGAAGGCAGCGCCGAGGCCGAAGCCGCCGAGAATGAGCGCGGCCGAAGCCGGCTGGCCGTCGAGCAGGACCAGCGCGAGCAGGATCGCGGTCGCGCCGAGCGACAGTGCCAGGAACAGCGCATCCCAGCGCGCAGCCGGACGCGCATCGGACGTGGCAATCGTTGCAGTCGTCATTGAATAGTCTTAGCGCACTCGCTGTCCATCGTCATGCCCGGCGGGCCGGCATGACACGGCCCGAAATCACGAGCCGATACCGAGCGCCTTCTTGATGTCGTCCCACTTGGTGCGTTCGGAGGCGAGCGGACGCGACGGATCGTGCGTCCAGTCGACCATCGAGCCGGCGTAGAGCTTCGCCTCGCTGCGGCCAAGGATTTCGTGCAGTACGAACCAGTCGGTCGCCGCCCAGTGGCCGGTGTTGCAATAGGCGACCACCTCGCCTTCCGGCACCTTGCTGGCGATCGCGGCCAGCTCGGCCTTCGGCTTCAACTTGTTGGTCGTGGAGTCGTAGAATTTCGCGCTGTCGATGTTCTGCGCGCCCGGGATGCGGCCATAGGCCTGCGAGGCCGGCGCCTTCTCCTTGCCGTGGAAGAACGAGGCGGGGCGGGCATCGACCAACGCGGCGCCACCCTTCTGCACCAGCGCCTGCACCTGCGGGGCCTCGATCAGGATGCTGCGGTCGATCTTCGCCGTGAAGATTGCCGGCGACGGCGGATGCTTGCCGCTTTCGAGCGGCAGGCTGGCCGCCTTCCAGGCCGCGACGCCGCCGTCGAGGATCGAGACGTTGCCGACGCCGGCGTATTTCAGCGTCCAATAGACGCGCGCAGCCGAGCCGAAGTCGAGCGAGCTCACGCCCGCCGGCACCACGACGACATGGCTGTTCTCGTCGATGCCGAGATCGCCGATCAGCTTCTCGAGCTCCGCCGTGGTCGGCACCATGAACGGCACATCGTTGCGCGTCACACGCCAGCCACCCTTGTCGTAGTCGCTGTGCACCGCGCCCGGAATATGGGCCTCGAGGTAGGCCTTCTCGCCGCCGCCATCGATCGCCGAGCGGATATCAAGGATCACGAGATTGGCGTCTGCACGATGGCCGTTCAGCCATTCGACAGAGACCAGCGGATCGGAGGCGAGCGCCGAACCGGCAAAGGCGAACGCGAACAGCATCACAGCCGCGAACTGCCGGACAGCGCGGACAACGGACGAGAACGGAATGATTGACATGGCTCAGACCATACTATGGCAGCGGCTCGGCGAGCCACCTTCGCACTTGAAGTAGAATAGATTTCCATGTCATAAAGATACAGAAGTTAAAAAAGAAAATTATGCCATTATCATCCCATATCTGAGTAATTTACTCCAAATTCGACGAGAACGATGCAATGGATGCCATAGACCGCAAGATCCTCGCCGTCGTGCAGGAGGACGCCTCCCTGTCGGTGGCGGAAATCGGCCAGCGCGTCGGGCTGTCCTCGACGCCGTGCTGGAAGCGCCTGCAGCGGCTGGAAGCCGACGGCGTGATCCTCAAGCGGGTGGCGCTGATCGAGCCCCAAAAGATCGGGCTCGGCATCACCGTCTTCGTCTCGATCGAGACCGGCGACCATTCCAACGACTGGCTCAAACGCTTCGCCGAGGTGGTGAGCGCAATGCCGGAGGTGATGGAGTTCTACCGCATGGCCGGCGACGTCGACTACATGCTCCGCGTGGTGGTCGCCGACATCGCGGGTTATGATGCATTTTACAAGAAGCTGATCGCCGCGGTGCCGCTCAAGAACGTCACGTCGCGCTTCGCGATGGAGCGGATCAAGTCGACGACGGCGCTGCCGATCCCGGCCGCGCCGGCGTGAGCTGTCAGGCGCAGGCGGTGGTGCCGTAGGTCGGCGCGGATATGCGAGGGCTCATATACATCGTGTCCGACAAGCTGAGCGTGCCGGTGATCACATAGCCGATCGCCGGGGTGTAGCCGTATGACACCTCGCTGAACAACAGCTGGGTGTTCGCGATCGCGAGCGCCGACGGGATCGTAACGCTCGAGCCGGCCGAGCGCGCCGTGCCGCCCTGGGTCGCGCTCCATTTCACCGTGACGCTTTTGTTGTTGTCGATGCTGAGGCAACTGACCGTGATCTTCAGGGTACTGGTCGGATACGGCGCCATGATCGCGCTGGCCGCATTCATGATGTTGGTCATGTCCGAGCTGGAGATCGACGTCACCTGCGCCGACAAGTTGGCGATCGCTCCGGCGGTCAGCGTCACCTTGCGGTCAATGCCGATGCCCTGCGAGATCTCGACGCCGCCGAGATAGAGGCCGATCAGCACAGGCGACAGCAGTGCGAATTCGACTGCCGAGACGCCGCGCCGGTCACGCGCAAAGCGTGACAGCCCGGCGCAATGGATGAGGCGCAAAACGTTCTCGATCGCGTGACTCATTTGTAAGGCTCGTTGCGGAACACCGACGTCGCGACCAGCAGGCGATTGCCGCCATTCTGGTTGGCAAGACCGTCGCTGAAGAGCGAAACATAGATCGGCCACTGGTAGTAAAAGCTGACCACGATCACGTCGCCCGGACCGCCGGGCTGATAGTTCATCTTCGACGTGTCGAGTTGGCCGTTCTGATAAGGCGGCGTCGTTGAGGCATCGCCAAAGCTCGAATATTTCTGCACGTTGACGTAGAGCTTGTTCTGGCAGTCGAACAACGCCACGATCTGTGAGCAGACCTGGGTCTTGAACGAGCCCTGGTCGTAGCCGGCGGCATCGGCCTGCCCCGTCATGATCAGGCGCCCCGCCTGCGACACCGCGTATTCCAGCGACTGGCCGGCAAAGAAAACGAACGCCGTCTCCATGATCGCGAACAGCAGCGCCAGAAACGGCGCGGCGACGAGCGCAAACTCGACCGCGGCGGCGCCGTCATGCGCACGCGCGAAACGCGACACGCGAGCCCGCGACAGGCTGCGTCTCGCGACATCCAAAATTTTTCCTGTGACGATGCCGAATGGTGTCACGCAAGCCTCGGCATGATTGCCTTTGCGCAATCCTGATAGCAAAGCCGGGTTGTCGAAGTGTTGCGTGGGTTCCCGGGAAATTCGGGACTGCCGATAATCAACTGCTAACCAAGAAATAGGCGCTATTTGCTTGCCGCCGCGGCGCCGCTGCGCGCGTTGGCCTCGCCGAGCCTGGCAGCGAAGTAGGTGGCGCCGTCGCCGAGCGTCGCGATGCGCGGCACGCATTCCGGCGAGCAACTATAGGATTCCCGGTCGACCCCCTTGTAGACGACGACCAGATCGCCGCCGCGCGGACCGGTGACGGTGATGCTCTTGTCCATCAGCACGCGGCCGCTGCGATCGAGCGCCATGAGATTGGTCGTGCCATAGCCCTTGCCGGTGACGACGAGAAGGCCGCCGGCCTGAAGCGAGCCGTCGGCGATCAGCGGATTGCCGATGACGATGGTGGTGACGCCGGCGGGCAGCCGCATCACCTGCGCCTGGTCGAGGCTGACCTGCACGGTGTCGGCCTTGGCATTGGCCATCGCGAAGCCGAGCATCGCGGTCACCGCAACGGCGCAACCCAAATAACGGATTGGGCGGGGCAAACGGCGCCAGACCGACATCGGGATCTCCCACACGCGATACATACAAGGGGCCTCAAACGTCTGAGACGCGAGACGCCCGAGTTAATCGTGAATTGGTGAAGGAAGGGGGAAAAGACGTGGTGAACGAAATGCAAATACCCCGGCGCGTGTCAGCGACGGAACGGATAGGCCATCTGGGCCCCGAAGCCTTCCGGAAATTCCTTGTCGTCGATGCCGAAATGCGCCGGCAGCCGGTCCTCCGGCATGTAGAAGGTGCCGAACAGCCAGTCGAACACCGGGAAGGTGCTGGCAAAATTCATCGAACCGCCCTCGTCGGCGGCGGTGTGATGCCAGCGGTGGAACACCGGGCTTGCCAGCACATATTTGAACGGGCCAAGCGTCCAGTCGAGGTTGGCATGCACGAAGGCCGAATAAGCGATGGTGAAGGGACCCACCACCACCATGACTTCGGGCGAAATGCCGGCAAGCAGCAGCATGACATCGACCGCGACGGTGCCGAGGAAGATATTGACCGGGTGGAAGCGCGCCGCCGAAATCCACTCGAGCTCTTCGGACGAGTGATGGACGGCATGGTACTTCCACAAATGCGCGCCGTGGAAGACGCGGTGGATCCAGTAGGTCAGGAAATCGGACGCGACGAGAAAGATGACGACCTGCAGCCACAGCGGCAGCGCCGCCAGCGGGCCGTGACCGTGCTCGTAGAAGCGGATCAGCGCGTCGGCGCCGTGGATGTCGAAGATCAGCGCCGCGCCGATCACCAGCAGACCGATGCGCACGAAGCGCGCCATCAGCGGGATCAGGAACCAGTAGAGCACGTCGGTGACGATCTCGCGCTTGTGCCACCACAGCCGCGCCGAGTCGCCGCCCGACCAGTAATTGAGCGCGGTGAACACCAGCGCGATCATGACCGTAATCGGGACGATCTTGAGCAAAGTTTCGCCGGCGACTTGGACGACGGAAAGGAATTCCAGCAACATGCGGCGGGGACCTGGCAATACGACCGAGCGGCCAACGGTATCGGCGCGGCCAGTTAAGACGGCGTGAATCGCGGCCCCTTGCAGCCGCGGCAAAATCGCGCGGCGGCGGCAGCGCAATCGAAGCCCAGTAATTCCGGCTGCCGGCCAAGCAGGCAAAACCCCGGACATTGGGCATTTCCATACGAGCGCCGCCAGGCCGCCCGACTATATTTCGGTATTCATAAGTATAGATATGTAATATTTAATATAATATTTTGTTAACTATATTATTCTGTAATACATATCCTGTTAACTACGCTATTTTTATAGAGCTATACCTGATGTTTATTCAATCGGGTTAACGTCCACGCAAGACCTCGCTGTTAATTTGCGCCACATGGGCCGCGAACCGGAAACCTAATCGGCCGACGACCCGCTCAGACAGCCACGTGTGGATCAAGGAGCACCAATGAAGACCCTCTTCGTGCGTTTCATGAAGGACGACTCGGGCGCGACCGCCATCGAGTACGGCCTCATCGCCGCGGGCATTTCGGTCGCGATCATCGCGGTCGTCAACGGCCTCGGTACCAAGCTGAACAACGCCTTCTCGAGCATCTCGACCCAGCTGCGCTAAGCAGCGGCTACGGGTTTCTATAAAGGCTCCGGCTGGCGCGGCCGGGGCCTTTCCGTTTTGCGACGAGATGAATGCAAAACGCCGTGAATTTGCGAGCAATTCAACGAAAAAATCGAGCGTTTTGTCTTACCCGCTGTTGGAGCCTCTGTGGCTATCAGAGCCGCGCCACCGGGATGGTGGTTCTCAGGGAGAGCCAGGATGTCGCAGCTTTTTCGTTTCTTGAAGGATGAGACCGGCGCCACGGCGATTGAATACGGCCTGATCGCCGCCGGCATTTCGATCGCGATCATCGCGGTCGTCAATGGCCTGGGCACGCAGCTCAACAACACGTTCTCGAGCGTCTCGACGCAACTGCGCTGATCGCCGCTTCGGTGGCAAAAGGGGCTCCGGCCGCGCCGGAGCCTTTTCTTTTTGCGGATTTCCGCGCCCAAGTTAACGCGCGGTTAAAGGGCCTGCGCTAACCGATCCGCAAGCGGCCGCAGCATAGTCTGCAGATGCCGCAACCACTGCCGCAAGGACATCGAGATGGTGACGGACGCAATCAGGCTTCTGCTTTTTCCGGCGCTGATCGCCTTCGCCGCGTCGAGCGACCTTCTCACCATGACGATATCCAACCGGGTGTCGCTCGCCCTCGCCGGCGGTTTCCTGCTGCTCGCGATCTTCACCGGCGTCGGCTTCTCGACCGTCGCGATGCACGCCGGCGCAGCCGCCCTCGTGCTGGTGGCCGGCTTCGTCTGTTTCTCGTTTGGCTGGATCGGCGGCGGCGATGCCAAGCTCGCCGCGGCGATCGCCCTGTGGTTCGGATTTGATTACCTGCTCGAATACCTGGTCTATGCGTCGCTGTTCGGCGGCGTGCTCACGGCGCTGCTCATTCAGTTTCGGCTGCTGCCTTTGCCCGCCCCGCTGGCCAGTCAGAAATGGATTCTCCGATTGCACGAAAAAGGCGGCGGAGTGCCTTATGGCATCGCGCTCGCGGCGGCGGCGTTGATGGTCTACCCGCAGACTGGATGGATGAGCACGATCGCCACGTGACCCGCGCGCCGAGAAGCCGTGGCGCAACGGATCGTTAACTCGATTTGGTCACTGACATTTAACCATACCTTGACCTTTAGCTGCTCAAATCCGTGCAGGCGGAGGTTCGCGCCGCCAACTGGGCTCGAGTGAGTTTGTGTCGATTCCGGCCGCCGTCTGCGGCCCGCGATGGTGAGTGAAGCGTATGAAAGCTGCGCGTCTTGTCGTGTTGAGCGTCGCCCTGGCTGCAGGTGGCATCGCCGCGCTTTTGGCCGGGCGCTCCGAGAAGCCGCCGGAGCCGAAGCCGGAGCAGCAGGCGAAAGTCGACACCGTCGATATCCTGGTGGCGAAATCAGACGTCGGCATGGGCCATACGCTGTCGCCGCAGGACATGCAATGGCAGAGCTGGCCGGCCTCCGCCGACACCGGGAATTTCATCAACAAAAAAGACCGGCCCGACGCCATGGAAAAGCTGGCCGGCGCCATCGCACGGTCCTCGTTCGTCGCGGGCGAGCCGATCCGCGACGCCAAGCTCGTCATGGCCAAGGGCTCGGGCTACATGGCGGCCATCCTGCCGTCGGGCATGCGCGCGGTTTCGACGCAGATTTCGCCGGAAACC
>CAZNTY010000401.1:0-4793 GCA_964576085.1 uncultured Undibacter sp.
TGTTCGAGCTCGGCAGCCTCGGCGCCCGCATCTTGGACATCATCCTGCTGGTGCTCGGCGCGGTGGTGATGGCGCAGTTCGTGCGCAACGCCCACCGCATCGAGCCCTTCACCGAATAGCCGTCAGGCCGCGTCGCTGACCGGATCGAGGCCGAGCGCCACGCGCCCGGTGAACAGATGCTGGCGCTTGGCCGGCAGAGGGTGAAACTGGGCGCCGTGCAGGTCGCGCAGCAGCCGCTCCAGCCCCGTCCTGCGGTAGAAGCCCGGCCCGCCCGCGGCCTCCAGCGCCTTCTCGGCGGTGGCGATCACGCTCTCGGCCACGATGGTCTTGCGCATCAGGATCGCGTTGGCGACTGGCAACTCCATCCTGAAGTTGAGATCGTCGTTGATCCGCACCATGTCGTCGACCGCGAGCTGGGCGGTGGTGAGCAGGTTCGACAGCTCGCCGAGCTGGAACGGCGCCACCGGGTCGCCCTTGCGCCGGGCCGCCTGCTCCTTCGCGATCGACACGATCTTCTCCGCGATGCCGACATAGACCGACATGATGAGCGGCATCGCGCAGGTCAGGATCACGTTCCACGCCGGGTGGAACTTGCCGCGCGGCCGCCGCAGGGCGATGGCGTCCTCCGTCACCATCACGTTGTCGAGGATCACGGACTGCGAGCCGGTGGCGCGCATCCCGAGCGTCTGCCAATCGCCGGCCAGCGAGACGCCCTTCGACGAGAACGGCACGCCGAAGTGCAGGACCTGCCAGCCCTCCTTCGGATCCTGGTAAGGCGCCGACGTCACCAGCACGCCGCCTTTCGGCGAGCCGGAGGCGAACGCCTTGCGGCCGCTGACCAGATAGCCGCCGTCGGCCTTGGTCACCGTGCCGTTCGACTCCAGCCAGTCATTGGCCCCGGTCGAGATCAGCACCACCTGGGCGCCGGCGACGCGCTCCAGCAGCTTGAGGCCGGGCCGGCCGTTCTTGTGGTTGTAGACATTGGTCGCGACGATGTGCTGGTGCATCGACAAAGCCAGCGCGGTCGACGGGCAAGAATGCGCCAGTTGGCGTAGGAAGGCCGCCATCGCGCCGTAGCTCGCCCCGCCGCCGCCGATCTCGACCGGGATGAGCGCCGAGAACACCTGGCGTTCCTCGAGGGCGTCGTAATGGTCCGCGACGAAGGTGTCGGCGGCATCGCGTTCCGCCGCGCCTTGCGCGAAACGCGGGCCGAGCTCGGCGCCGATTGCCGATAAATCAATGGCTTGGGTCATGGCCTGTCGCTTCCCTCTGGTTGCTGGCAGCATGCGGCCTTTCATCGCGGCTTCAACTGCAAGAATTGCAGTTGAAGAACCTGCAGTACCAGGCAGGTTTCGCCCGGCTTAGGGGTGTGTCATGGACCAGGCCAAGGGTTACGGACAATTCTGCCCAGTCGCTCAGGCGGCGGCCGTGCTGGCCGAGCGGTGGACGCCGCTCGTCGTGCGCGAGCTGCTGTGCGGCAGCGTCCGCTTCAACGACCTTCAGCGCGGCGTGCCGCGGATGTCGTCCTCGCTGCTGTCGCGCCGGCTCAAGGACCTGGAGAACGCCGGCGTTCTGGAGCGCCGGCGCGCCGGCAAGGTCGGCTACGAGTATCACCTCACCGCAGCCGGCCGGGAGCTGTTTCCGGTGATCGAAACGATGGGTCTATGGGCCCAGCGCTGGATGCGCGACGAGAATGTTGTCGCTGAAAAGCTCGACGTCAGCCTGCTGATGTGGGACGTCCGCCGCCGCGTGGTGCCCGGCAGGGTGCAGAAGGCGCAGGGCCGCTACGCCGTCGAATTCCAGTTCACCGGGCCGATTCGCGGCCACCGCCGCTACTGGCTGGTGTTTGACCAGGACCACGTCGACCTTTGCTACAAAGACCCCGGCTTCGAGATTGGCCTCTATGTCATCTCATCCGTGCGGACGCTGACCCAGCTCTGGCTCGGCCATATCTCGCTCGCCGAAGCACAACGCAACGGCGGTCTGCGGCTCGAAGGCGGCCCCCGGGATATCGCGGCATTCCGCTCCTGGTTCGCGCTCAGCCTGTTCGCACCGGCGGGGCGTCTGCCGACTGGCCAGATGGAGCTCGAGGCGGCGGAGTAGGCGGCTCTCCATATTTTTCCTGTCACTCCGGGGCGCGAGCGCAAGCGAGCGAACCCGGAATCCAGGAGTCGCCCGTCGCGTTACCCTGGATTCCGGATCGGCGCTGACGCGCCGTCCGGAATGACAGTGGAAAAGGTCGCGCCCCGGAATGACGGCGCTCGCGAGTCCGCCTCGCGCAAAATGTTAAGAATGATTTGTCGACTGCGAAACATTTCGCTTGCATCCACAGCCAAAGATACTATTTCTCGTTTCGCCCAAATTCGCACGTGCCTGTGGCCGTGTGTCGGTCGGTAGGTAGCGGGACAAGAGGCCCGCCAGCCGCCTGGAGAGAGAAGGCAAGCTCTCCAAGAAATCTGACCGGCAGCCGGAGGCGAAACCGGCAAAGCCTGCTCTCAGCAGGCGACGCGGCTTGAAGCAACGACGATCGGGCCTTTCTGGCGTCCACCGGCCTTCCACCGCCGGCGCGTGATCTCAGAAGAGGCTTGTTCATCCTTGCCGCCGATCGTGCGGAGGCTCACCCCTCCAATCCAAGGCAGCGCTTGAGTGAGTGACGAGCGTCACTCGGTCCGTGCGTTCTCCAACGCGCACGACCGACTGCACCTCAAAGCTCACGCAAACCGGCCCACCGTGGCCATGCTGAGGGGAAATGCGCCAATGACCGAGCGCATCCGCGAATTCCTGAAGACCCGTCGCGACGACGGACCATGCCTCGTCGTCGACCTCGACGTCATCCGCGACAACTACAACGCCTTCGCCAAGGCTTTGCCCGACACCCGCGTGTTCTACGCGGTGAAGGCGAACCCGGCGCCGGAGGTGCTGTCCCTGCTTGCCTCGCTCGGCTCGTGCTTCGACACCGCCTCGATCCCCGAGATCGAGATGTCGCTGGCCGCCGGCGCGACGCCGGACCGCATCTCCTACGGCAACACCATCAAGAAGGAGCGCGACATCGCGCGCGCCTACGCGCTCGGCGTCCGCCTCTACGCGGTCGACTGCAAGGCCGAGGCCGAGAAGGTCGCCCGCGCGGCGCCCGGCTCGAAGGTGTTCTGCCGCATCCTGTTCGACTGCGTCGGCGCCGAATGGCCGCTGTCGCGCAAGTTCGGCTGCGAGCCGGCCATGGCGGTCGACGTGCTCGACCATGCCAAGGCACTCGGCCTCGAGCCTTACGGCATCTCGTTCCATGTCGGATCGCAGCAGCGCAACACGCATGCCTGGGACCGCGCGCTCGCCTCGGCGGCGGCGGTGTTCAAGGAATGCGGCGAGCGCGGCATGAACCTCGCGATGGTCAACCTGGGCGGCGGTTTCCCGACCAAGTACCTGAAGAACGTGCCGACGGTGAAGGCCTACGGCAACGCGATCTTCCGCGCGCTGCGCAAGCACTTCGGCAACCGCATCCCGGAGACCATCATCGAACCGGGCCGCGGCATGGTCGGCAATGCCGGCGTGATCGAGGCCGAGGTCGTCCTCGTCTCCAAGAAGAGCGAGGAGGACGAGGTGCGCTGGGTCTATCTCGACATCGGCAAGTTCGGCGGCCTCGCCGAGACGATGGACGAATCGATCCGCTACCCGATCAAGACGCCGCGTGACGGCGCGGAAACCTCGCCCTGCGTGCTGGCGGGACCGACCTGCGATTCGGCCGACGTGCTGTACGAGAAGACGCCCTACCAGCTCCCGGTGAGCCTCGAGATCGGCGACAAGCTGCTGATCGAAGGCACCGGCGCCTATACGGCGACTTACTCGTCGGTGGCCTTCAACGGCTTCGCGCCGCTGAAGACCTATCATATCTGACAATCGGAGGCGGGACCACCCGCCTCCACTCTCACCCCGTCACCCTGAGGTGCGCGCGCCAAAAGCGCGTTCACGCGCGTCTTCAACGAAAATGGCGCGCGCCTCGAAGGGCGACGGCCCCAAAGTCACGGGCTGTCATCCTTCGAGGCTCGCTTCGCGAGCGCCTCAGGATGACGAGAGAGGAATGCGCAAATGCTCACCATCCGCACCGAACGTCCCGCCGATGCCGCGCCGCGCGAGGCGCTGCTCGACCGCGCCTATGGCGACGAACGCCACACCAAGCCTTCGGCGAGACTGCGCAAGGGCCGCAAGCCGGCCGACGGGCTCTCCCTCGTCGCGGTCGAACGCGGACATATCGTGGGCACCGTGCGGCTGTGGCCCGTTCAGGCCGGACGCGAATGCCCCGCGCTGCTGCTCGGGCCGCTGGCGGTCGATCCCGCCTGCCGCGGCCGTGGCATCGGATCGATGCTGATGCGCCGGGCCTTGGCCGACGCGGTGCGTCTCGGACATTCCGCCGTGCTGCTGGTCGGCGACGCCGCCTATTACCGCCGTTTCGGCTTCAGTGTCGAGAAGACGCAGGCGCTGCGGCTTGCCGGCGCCGATCCGGCGCGACTGCTGGCGACGGAGTTGAAAGCCGGCGCGCTCGATGGCGCGCATGGCGCGATCGTCGCTGCCGGTGAGCGCGCGCTGCGCACGCCTGCACCGCTCGCGGCCCTCACGGCACGCGCCGCATAAGCTATCCACAATTCGCCGCTGCCGCGCGGGATTCCACGCGGCGGCTATTCCGTTGCCGCGCCGGCAACGCTAAACCCATGAAGGCTGAGGAGATCGATGATGGCGGATTGGCCGATCCACGGACGGATCAGCGGCCCGGTGGTGATGATTGGCTTCGGCTCGATCGGCAA
>CAZNTY010000402.1:0-4373 GCA_964576085.1 uncultured Undibacter sp.
ACCGCGAGCTGAAGGAAGGGCGCGCTCGGGCGGGGCGCCCGATGGCCATTGCCGTAGCTGGCTGCGTCGCCCAGGCCGAGGGCGCCGAAATCCTGAAGCGCATGCCCTACGTCGACATCGTGGTCGGGCCGCAGAGCTACCACCGGCTGCCCGAGATGGTGTCGAAGGCGCTGGGCGCCGGCGTGCGCGGCCAGATCGACCTCGATTTCCCGACCGAGCCCAAGTTCGACCATCTGCCACAGCCGCGTGCCGAAGGTCCGTCCGCCTTCCTGACCATTCAGGAAGGCTGCGACAAGTTCTGCACCTTCTGCGTCGTCCCCTATACGCGCGGCGCGGAAATCTCGCGGCCCGTTGAAGACATCGCCGCAGAGGTGGCGCAGCTCGCGCAGGCCGGCATTCGCGAGGTCACGCTGATCGGGCAGAACGTCAACGCCTACCATGGCGAGGGCATGGACGGTCACGAATGGCCGCTCGGCCGGTTACTGCACCGGCTCGCCGACGTCCCCGGCCTTGCCCGGCTGCGCTATACCACCAGCCATCCCTGCGACATGGAGGATAGCCTGATTGCCGCGCATCGCGACCTGCCGATGCTGATGCCTTACGTCCACCTGCCGGTGCAGTCGGGCTCCGATCGCATCCTTGCGGCGATGAACCGCAGGCACACCCGCAAGGATTATCTGAAGGTCATCGACCGGCTGCGCGCGGCGCGGGGTGATCTCGCCTTCACCTCCGATTTCATCGTCGGCTTTCCCGGCGAGAGCGAGCAGGACTTCCACGACACGCTGTCGCTCGTCGAGGACGTCGGCTTCGCAACCGCCTTCTCATTCATTTATTCGCCGCGGCCGGGGACGCCTGCCGCCGACATGCCGCAGGTCGCCGAGGCCGAGAAGTCCGAGCGGCTGCAGCGGCTGCAGGCTCTCATCACCCGCCAATGGCGAGCCTTCAACGGCCGGTTCGCCGGCCACACCCTCGACATTCTTCTGGAAAAGCCGGGGCGCCTGCCCGGCCAACTGGTCGGCCGCTCGCCTTATCTGCAAACGGTGCAGGTGATGGCCCCGGCTTCGATGATCGGCGAGATCGTGCCGGCCACGATCACCGAGGTCGGCACCAACACGCTGTTTGGAGAGATCGTCACGCCGCGCGTCTTCGCAGAAAAAAGCACAGCGCCAGAGGCCGAATGCGCACCCCGATGACCGTCATCCCTCCTGCAGCAACTTCGGACGAAACCGCGACCACCCAGGTCGTCCTCACCTTCGATGATAACAAGCTGGCGTCGATGCTGTTCGGCCAGTACGGCGAGAACCTCGCGCTGATCGAGCGCCGGCTCGGCGTGGTTGCCGACCAGCGCGGCAATTACGTGACGATCACCGGGTCGCGCGGCGCCTGCGAGCAGGCACGCCATGTCCTGCAAGGACTTTACGAGCAGATCAAGCACGGCCATGAGCTCGTCTCCGGCGACGTCGAAGGCGCGATCCGCATGGCGGTCGCGCAAGGTTCGCTGTTCGAGTTCGATGCCGCCAGCGCACGGGCCAACGAGGGGATCAACCTGCGTAAGCGGCCTGTGCGGGCGCGCACCGAAGCACAGGCCGCCTATATCCGCGCCTTCAAGGCCCATTCACTGGTGTTCGGCACCGGCCCGGCCGGCACCGGCAAGACTTGGCTCGCGGTCGCCTACGCGGTGCAGAAGTTCGAGCGCAAGGAAGTCGATCGCATCATCCTGTCGCGGCCAGCGGTCGAGGCCGGCGAACGGCTCGGCTTCCTGCCCGGCGACATGCGCGAGAAGGTCGATCCTTATCTGCGGCCGATCTATGACGCGCTGTTCGACATGATGGATGCGCGGATCGTCGAGCGCGCGATGCAGACCGGCGAGATCGAGATCGCGCCGCTCGCTTTCATGCGCGGCCGCACGCTGTCGAACGCCGCCATCATCCTTGACGAGGCGCAGAACACCACGTCAATGCAGATGAAGATGTTCCTGACGCGACTCGGCGAGAACAGCCACATGATCGTCACAGGCGATCCGAGCCAGGTCGACCTGCCGAGCGGGCAGACCTCGGGCCTGGCCGAAGCAGTGCGCCTGCTCGAGGGCATCGAGGGCGTCGGCCACGTCGCCTTCACCGCCAAGGACGTGATCCGTCACGAGCTCGTCTCCCGCATCGTCGACGCCTATGATCGCAGCGGGGACGGCGCCCGCGGGACCAAGGGATGAGGCCACGCGCGCCCCGCCGCTCCGCGCTGTCGATCGACGTGCTGGTGGAGTCGCCTCAATGGAGCGACCTGCCGGAGGCGCCGGCCGTGGTGCGCAAGGCGATTGCTGCCGCGGCCCGCGAGATTTCCTCGCCCGGCGGCGAGGTTTCCGTCATGCTCACCAGCGACGCGGCGCTGCGCCGGCTCAATCGCAAATGGCGCCGGATCGACAAGCCGACCAACGTGCTGTCGTTTCCGGCAAGTGCGTCGGCTGCGAAACGGATGCTCGGTGACATCGCGATCGCCTATGAAACCCTGGCGCGGGAGAGCCGCAAGGAAGGCAAGAAAATTCTTCATCATCTGTCGCATCTTGCCGTGCATGGCTTTCTGCATCTGATGGGTTACGATCACCAGACCGATTCCGATGCCGCCACAATGGAACAGCTGGAAAGCGAAATTCTGGCCCGCTTGCGCATTCCCGACCCTTATCTTGTGCGTTGAGCGCCGATACCGATATGCCCGATAACGACCCGACCAGTTCCGGCGACAGCAGCGCACAATCCCGCAATCTCCCGGCGGTGATTCCGCAGCCCGGCGAAAAGCGCGAGGGCGGCTGGCTCGTCCGCGCGATGCGCACCCTGTTCGGCTGGAAGCCCGGCTCGGTGCGGGCGAGCCTGACCGAATCGCTCGACGCGCCGCCGGACGACACCGGCTTCACGCCCGAAGAAAGCCGGATGCTCAAGAACATCCTCGGCCTGCGCGAGCGCCGCATGCAGGACGTGATGGTGCCGCGCGCCGACATCGTCGCCGTGCAGCAGGACATCTCGCTCGGGGAGCTGTTGCGCATTTACGAAAGTGCCGGCCACTCGCGACTCGTCGTCTATAACGACACGCTCGATGACCCGATCGGCATGGTCCACATCCGTGACCTGATCGCCTTCATGGTGGCGCAGGCGTCGGCGAATCCGCAAAAGATCGCCAAGCGCAAGAAGCCACTGCCGGCCGGGCTCGATCTCAAGGCGATCAACCTGGCGCTGCCGCTCTCATCGGCGAAGATCGTACGGGAAATTCTGTTCGTGCCGCCATCGATGCGTGTCATCGACCTGCTGGCGCGGATGCAGGCGACCCGCATCCAGCTTGCGCTGGTCATCGACGAATATGGCGGCACGGACGGCCTGGTCTCGATCGAGGATATCGTCGAGGAGATCGTCGGTGAGATTGCCGACGAGCATGACGAGGACGCGACGCCAGACGTGACGCGTCAGAGCGACGGTTCGTTCCTCGCGGATGCGCGGGCACCGCTCGAACATGTGGTCGCAGTGCTCGGCAAGGATTTCGACGTCGGCGACGCCGCCAAGGAAATCGATACGCTGGGCGGCTACCTGACCCATCGAGCCGGCCGCGTGCCGGTGCGCGGCGAGCTTGTCTCCGGCCCGGGGCTTTACGAGATCGAAGTGACTGAAGCCGACCCGCGCCGCGTCAAGCGGGTGCGCATCTATAAGCTCAAGGAGCGCCGGGAGCGCGCGCGCGAGCCGCGCCGACGCGGTGAAACAGATGCCGCCCTGGCGTCCAATACGCCTTCGATCTCACCGGCGTCAGAACCCACCGGCGATTCGAAACAACGGTCGTGAGCCTGACCCGCATCGCCCACGCCATCATGCTGGCCGACGGCTGGCAACGCGCGGCGATTGCTTTCATCGCGGGCGCTGCTTCGGCGCTGGCGCTCGCACCGGTCAATGCCTGGCCGGTCCTGTTTGTAACGTTCCCTGTGCTGGTGTGGATCATCGACGGCGCCGCGGCGGGCCGCCTTGGCGGCGCGCTCGGCGCGGCGATTGCCGGCTGGTGCTTCGGTTTCGGCTATTTCCTCGCCGGACTATACTGGATCGGCTACGCCTTCCTGGTCGACGCCAAGACCTTCGGCTGGCTGCTGCCGGTCGCCGTTGCCGGTCTGCCAGCCTATCTCGCACTGTTCACCGCGCTGGGTGTCGGCTTCGCGCGGTTGATCTGGCTGCGCGGTCCGGAGCGCGTGCTCGCGCTTGCTGTATCGCTCACGGTCGCCGAGTGGCTGCGCGGGCACGTGCTGACCGGATTTCCCTGGAATACATTCGGCTATGCGCTCACCGAGCCGCTGGTGCTGGCACAGGCAGCCGCCCTGATCGGTGTCTGGGGCCTGACCTTCCTCGCGC